>CALKBB010000123.1 GCA_937989795.1 uncultured Collinsella sp.
ACGGTACAGACGAACCTTGATGAGACCGACCTTTTCGCCGTGGGCGTTCATGTAGTCGATGACTTCCTCAGCCACGTCGTTGATGGAGCCCATGGCAACGATCACGCGGTCAGCATCGGCAGCGCCGTAGTAGTCGAACACGTGGTACTCGCGGCCGGTCACGCCGGCAACCTGCGCCATGACGCCCTCGACCACGTCGGCCAGCTCGGCATCGGTCATGGCGTCGCGCTTGGCTGCTAGCCCGGTGGCCTCGGCACCCTCTACGCCCTCGGCGGCGTCCACCGGCACCAGCTCAACCAGCGCCATGTGGTCGTTTTCCAGCACCAGCTCGCGCAGCAGGTCCTCAAAATAGCTGCCGTCCAGCTCGTCACGCAGCTCCTCGTACACCGGGCCGTACTTGAGTGCCAGCGTCGCGGCGTCGTCATCGTAGAGCCAGGTGCTCAGCGCGTCGCACGCAATGGCCACGCCGTCGGCGATGCCATAGTCGCGCTGGCGCAGGTCGTACTCGTTGCTGCTGATGATGGCTTCCAGGCGCTCACGCGGAACGCCATGTTCGCACAGGTCGCGGCAGGCGTCCTGGAACACGCGACGCAGCTCACGCGCCACACCGGGCTGCGCGTTTTGCAGCATGATGAGCTCGTAGGGCTGCAGACTCTCGGCCGCGGTGTAGCTCACCACGTTGCCGCCCAGGCCGGCGGCCAGAATGGCCTTCTTAACCGGTGCTTCGTTGGAACCCAGTAGCGCCTCAAACAGGATGTCCGCCGCGATCGTGCGCTTGCGGTCGAGCGCGCTGCCCAGCACCAGGCCCAGGCCCACCAGGGCGTTCTCGGGCGTGGTGGCCATCTCGATGCGCTTATACTCGCAGGTCACAGGCTCCTGCACGTCCAGCGGATTGGGCGCCAGCGCAGACGGGTCCTCGCCGGCGGCAACGGCTGCGTCCATGCGGCGGCTCGCGGCACTCGGCTGCGACAGATAGCGCTCGTCCAAAAAGGCCAGGGCGCGGTTCACGTCCAGGTCGCCGTAGAGCGTTATATAAGAGTTGGAAGGATTGTAGTGGCGCGCGTGCGTGTCCAGGAACTGCTCGTAGGTGAGCGCGGGAATCGCGCGCGGGTCGCCGCCGCTCTCGTGCGCATTGGCGGTGTCGGGATAGAGCGCGGCGTTGACGGCATCGTCCAGCACACTCATGGGGTCGGACAGCGCACCTTTCATCTCGTTGAACACCACGCCGTTATAGCGCAGTGTGCCCTTGCGCAGGCTGGCGGAACTGTCGTCGCCCTCGCCCTCGACACCCTCTGGCAGGTCTAGCTCGTAGTGCCAGCCCTCCTGCTCAAAAATGGTGGGCTTGGTATAGATGGCCGGGTTGAACACCGCGTCCAGGTACACGTCCATCAGGTTGTACAGATCCTGCTCGTTGGTGGTGGCAACGGGGTAGATGGTCTTGTCGGGGTAGGTCATGGCGTTGAGAAACGTCTGCATGGAGCTCTTGATCAGATCGACAAACGGCTCCTTGACGGGAAACTTGGCCGACCCGCACAGCACCGAGTGCTCAAGAATATGAAATACGCCGGTGGAATCGGCCGGCGGCGTCTTAAAGCCAATGGCAAAGGCCTTGTTCTCGTCGTCGCACGCCAGGTACAGCAGGCGAGCGCCCGAGGCGGTGTGGCGCAGCACGTAGGCGTCCGAGTCGAGCTCGGGCACGGTCTCGCAGCGCTCGACGGCAAAGCCGTGGCAGGTAGTGCCGGGCACTAGCAGTGCGGCGGCAGCGGCGCGCGGGTCGGTTGAGGTGGTGGGCATATGCAGTCTCCTTTGACGCCCCAGCGGGGGCGAATCGAGTCGAATCCTCGAGAGTATACCCATATGGGGCCCTCGACCAATCTGCCGCACGAGCGTGGATTTTCGGACACACGAGCGTGGAAATTCGGACGCAAATTGAACGAGAGTGGATTTTCGGACGGAAACAGCCCCAAAACGCCAAAAAACCGTCCGGAAATCCACTCTCGATTCCTGACCGTCCACTACTCATGCATTTCTCATTTCTCACTCATCTCTAATATGAGAGATAACTGAAAGACGAGAGATAAATATGAGAGATAACTGATCAGCAAAGAGACAAGCAATCATGGTATTGTCTCAATAATGATTGTTCTACCAGCAAAAACATGTTTAAATGAAACAGATGGCAGACATCTTATCTTTCATCTCTCACTTATCTCTAATATGAGAGATAGGAGTAAGATGAGAGATAATTACGAGAGATAACTGAGAGACGAAGGAAATCTATTCGCGGCATTCTCCGTCGGGCCGAGCGAAAGGACATGCAGATGAACGAAAACGAGCTGACCGGTCTGCTCGAGTCTTTAAAGCGCATGGGCTCGGACGATCTTAACGTCGAGGTCAAGGAGAGCGCCACGACGCTTTCCCGCGACGTATGGGAAACGGTTAGCGCATTCGCGAATACCGCTGGCGGAATTATCGTGCTCGGCGTGAGCGAGCGCGCGGGCTTTGTCCCGGTTGAGAACTTTGAGACCGAGAAGGTGCTCAACCAATTCGTAGCGGGCATGGGCGATGCCGGCGGTCGCGGAAAACTGGCCAATCCGCCCAAATACACCATTGAGCGCGTGGAGCTCCAGGGCACCGTGGTTCTGGTCATCACAATTGAGGAGCTCGACCCGTCGAGCAAGCCTTGTTATGTCATAGAGCGGGGCGCTCAAGGCGGCAGCTACAAACGCATCGATGACAAAGATGTTCCGCTTTCGTCGACCGAGGTCCTGTCCTTGTCGTCGTATGAGCGGACGAGCTCCAGTGATCGCGACGCAGTGCCGGGCGCGGGTGTGGGCGACCTCGACGAGGCCCTGGTCGACCGCACGATAGAGCGTGCTTTCTCGCTGACACCCCGGGCAATGCGCGGCGCGCCGGACAAGAAAACGAAGCTGGAGCGCCTGAATTTCCTCGACTCCCAGGGCAATGTTACTAAGGCCGGGCTCCTGGCTGCGGGTGCCTATCCTCAGCAGTTCTATCCTAAGCTCTTTATCGATGTGGCGGTCTATGCCGGAACGCAGAAGGGCGCGGCGGGGTCGTTGAGGTTCATGGACCGCACGATCTGCGAGGGAACGTTGGGCGAAATGATCTCGGATGCCGTCGCGGCAGTCGCCAAGAATTTGCGGCGAACCTCGATGATCCAAGGCGTCTCGCGTGTCGACTCGCTGGAGATTCCCGAGGAGGTCCTGCGCGAGGCAATCGCCAACGCCGTAATCCACCGAGAATACGGAGATCGGTTCTGTGGGCAGTCGATCGCTGTTGACGTCTTTGATGACCGTATCGAGGTGACGAACCCCGGCGGCCTTTACGGGGGAAAGACTCGCGAGAACTTGCTTGACGGCAGCTCCCGATGCCGTAACGCGACGCTTGTGAAGCTCATGTCGATTGTCCCGCTGCCGGATGGCGCAGGTTCGCCGGCTGAGGGCAATGGCTCGGGCATCCCGATGATGATCGATGCCATGCGCGCGCATGGTCTGGCCGAGCCCCTGTTCTGCCCGGGGTTCGATCGGTTCAAGGTCGTACTTTACCGTTCAAAGATCGAGCCGGTCGATCATGGCGGGGGCTTAATTGTGACGGCACTCAAACACTACGGCGAGCTGGGGACGCGTGAGCTGGCAGAACGTACGGGGCTTACAATTTCCCAGGTAAGGTCGCGCGTCAACGCGCTCATTGCTCAAGGCGAGCTTGAGCCCACGGCGCCGGCGACGAGCCGCAACCGCAAGTATCGACTGTCGGAGCGCGTGGGATAGATGCGTTAGTGGACGAGGCGACCCAATAATCGACCCTCGATTGGCGTCCATTAAGGTAAAGCGGTTGTTGCCCAATCGACGGTGATGCTGAAGACTCGGCTTACGCCGGCATGGCCCCGAACCCGTCTATCAAGAACAGCCTAAGAACCAGCTTGATGACATTTCCCGGTTTGACTTCTGCCGCGTCAAAGACGTGTCGCTCGGCGAGCTCGCTGCAGTATGCATAGATGTCGCGGATAAGGTCCGCGCCCGAAAGCGTAAACATGTAGCCTGCGTCCGAAAGCGCATTGGGCGCGGCGGGCAACTTGGCCATGTGGCAGAACGTTTGCAGGTCGGGCGCCATAACATTTTGGTAGTCGAGGTGGCCGCTGGCATCCTGTTCGGCAAGCTCCAATTGGCGCACAAAATCCAGCGCCGTCGCTAACACAAAGCTCGGCGTAGGCGCATTGACGTCCTGAGTGGTCGCCACAAGCCTACCCGCCGCCTGCGTGACAAGCCAAGCGACCTCGCGCTGGCAGCGCACGGCCTTGCGCGTTACCGGCTTGATGGACGAAGAAGAAACGCTCCCCTTAGGCGGATTCGAAGCAGCCATAAGACCCTCCCATGAACAATCCGGCCCAACAAGCCCGGATGAAACACGTGCTACATCAGTATACAGGGGAGTGGGGTGGAAAAACGGGGTCGACAGCGTGAACTGCCGGCTCCGGATTGCTTGCCTTAGAGGCCGTACACTTCGACCATAGCTTCGCCAATGCGATGGGGCACGCCGGTGACGAGTGCGTTGCCCATGCAGAAGGCTCGATGGCCGTCAGTCATGCCCGTATCGGTCCAGCCTTTCGGGAATCCCTGAAGCTGGTCGAGCTCGTCGGGAACAAGACGGCGGAAACGGCCATCGGGACATTCGATGACGTGCTTGAAGCGGCTCGCTCCCGTGCCGCCTTCTCCTGTGAGAATGGTGCGGCTCGGCTTGTCGGTGGCATCCGGGAAGCTCATGGCTCCCTCGGAATACGTGTACGTAAAGCCTGTCTTTTTGATTGTTTGACGATCGAGCTCCTGCTCCTCGATACCTCGATGTTGCCCCTACAAATAAATCCCCTCACCGAGTTGCTTGTGAAACTTGGCGTGATGGTCGCGTGCCCAGGTAAAGAGCGCCTGGTCAAAGTCGGTGCGCGTGGCCGGGACGCCAAAGACGCCGGCAACTTCGACGCGTACAAACTCCAGTGCCGGCAGCTTGTTGATGGCAGTGAGGGCAAACGGGGACGAGGGCTCCTCGAACAGATAGCGGCTGCCTTGCAGCGCGTCGCAACTGGTGCACGTGTTGCCGAGCGACGGGGCTTTGGAGGCTCGCGCGCCTACGGGCTTGTGGCCGCAGCGCTTATGAAGGTAGTCGCGGATCTCGCCCGGCACGCAGCCAAGAGCGGGCACGATGGCGAGTGCGTTGGCGTTGGCCGTGTCGATGGCAATGTGCCCGGATTCGTTGGGCGCGTGCGCGATGGCGACGCTCTCGTCGTTATCGGTTCGATAGGGAATGCCGAAGGCCGCGACCGAGGTCTCTTTGTGACACTTCCAGCACTCGCGCTTGCCCAGTACTAGATATATATACGGCGCTGAGGGGTCGGATCGGTCAACACCGGGCAGCCACTCGGCAAAGGGCTCTGGGTTGACGCCGCTGGGTACATACCAGATCTTCTTGGTCCGGTCCCATTTGGCGCCCAGCGCCTTGGCTTCTTCTTTGTGCGAAAAGGGGACATCGAGCTCGGTGCGCATGGCGGCTCCTCGGTGCTGCAGGTGCAAGTGGCTCAAGGATACCGCAGGGCGCAGACATCGAGGCGTTTTGCTGAGAAGTTGCGGTGCGGACTGATTGGTTATGCCGATGGATAGATCGGCAAGTAGATGGTCGGCTTTTGGCTAGTTGGGCGGTTGGAACTGCCGGCGGATTTGGCGACATAAAACAAAACAGC
>CALKBB010000124.1 GCA_937989795.1 uncultured Collinsella sp.
TGGCGGCTTCGACGTTTGCCCAGATAAAACCTGCCAAAATAAACCTGTCCCTTTTTGGTAGGTTTGCTAGAGGAGGTTGGGATGGATAAGGCTGAATTGCGGCGGGCGGTGATTGCCCGGCGCGATGCGATTGATTTGGATGTGCGTGCGGCGAAGTCTGCCGTTATCTGTGCGCGGCTGGTTGAGCTGTTGGATCGCTCGGATTCCGCGGCGCCGCACACCGTTGCCGTCTATGCCGCGATGGGTTCCGAAGTCGACCCTGCCGCATTTGCCGCTGCGGCCGCCGCGCGCGGCTGGCGCGTGGCCTATCCGTGCATGTTCTCGGCAGCCGAAGCCGCAGCCTGTGGCCAGCGCATGTGCATGCGGGCAGTTGCCGCCGGCGATGCGTCCGCGGCGCCGTTTATCGCCCACCCCACGCGGGCCTTTGCGGCCACAGACATCGACAGCAGCCGCTTCCTTATCGTGCCTGCCGAGGCTCTCGACATGATTATCGTGCCGCTCGTAGCCTTCGACCGCGCCGGCGCGCGCCTGGGCTACGGCAGCGGCTGCTACGACCGCTACCTGCCCATGCTCTCGCCCGCATGTCAAATCATCGGCATCGCCTTTGACGAGCAGCGTGTCGGCCACGTTCCCGCCGATGCACACGACCTGCCGCTACCCCACATCATCAGCGCCTAACGGCTGGCGCACCTCCCGACGGCCTAGTGCTCCTCGCCGGCGCGGGCCAGGTCGTAGGGCGTGGTCTGGTAGACGTAGTAGTTGAGCCAGTTGGTATAGAACAGCTGAGCCTGGCTGCGCCAGACGTTGCGCGGCTCGGCAGTGGGGTCGTCGTTCGGGAAGTAATGCGCCGGCACCTGAGGGTTAAGCCCGCGCTTCACGTCGCGCTCGTACTCCAGGCGCAACGTGTCGGTATCGTACTCGGGATGGCCAAAGACAAAGAAGCGACGGCTGTCGGTCGACTTGACGATGTACAGGCCCACCTCGTCGGACACGGCCACGACCTCAAGCTGCGGCTCGGCCTCCACGTCCTCGCGGCGCACATCGGTGTTGCGCGAATGCACGGCATAGAAACGGTCGTCAAAGCCACGGACCAGCGGGCTTTGCGGCTTCACCAGATAATGCTCGAACACGCCACTCGCCTTTGCCGGCAGGTCGTGCTTCTGAATACCGTAATGATGGTACAGGCCGGCCTGCGCGCCCCAGCAAATGTGCAGCGTAGAGTGTACGTGCGTGGTGGACCAATCCATGATCTGGCAGAGCTCGGGCCAGTAGTCGACCTCCTCGAACGGCATCTGCTCCACCGGCGCGCCCGTGATGATCAGGCCGTCGTAGTGGATGTCGCGGATGTCGTCGAACGTGCGGTAGAACGTCTCCAGATGGCCGGCGCTCACATGCGTGGCCTCGTGCGTTTTGGTGCGCAGCAGGTCCACCTCCACCTGCAGCGGCGTGTTGGAGAGCTTGCGCATGATCTGCGTCTCGGTGGCGATCTTGGTGGGCATGAGGTTGAGGATGAGCACGCGCAGCGGGCGGATGTCTTGGTGCAGCGCGCGGTACTCGGTCATGACAAAGATGTTCTCGCTCTCGAGCTGCGCGGCAGCAGGGAGGGCGTCGGGGATGCGAATGGGCATGGATGCTCCTTACGAATCAGTTGCAGTTATGGTACAACGAGCGGCCCCATCCGCGCGAGCATATCGCCCAGCGATGCCGTCAGCGGCCCAAATCACTCCAAAAGTAGAGATTAAGGCATACCCAAAAATCTATGGCGCTTTAGCCTAGCAAAGTGGCAGCAGGACGTTACAATGGTTCGACGCGAAAAACTCGGCCGAAAGGATGCATATATGTACCAGACGCGTAAGATCGGTGTGGTCGGCCAGGGCCACGTAGGAGCACATGTTGCCAACAGTCTGCTCATGCAGGGCATTGCCGATGAGCTGTACCTGTGCGATATCAACGAGGCCAAGGTGACGTCCGAGGTCCAGGACCTGCGCGACTCCCTTTCGTTTGTCCCGTACAACACCAAGATCGTCAACTGCTACGACCACTACGAGGAGCTTGCCTGCTGCGACGTCATCGTCAACGCCGCCGGCAAGGTCGCGCTGGCCGCCGGCAACCGCGACGGCGAGCTGTTCTTTACCACCGACGCCGCCCGCACCTTTGCCAAGCGCATCGTCGACGCCGGCTTTGACGGCATCTTCGTGAGCATCTCCAACCCCTGCGACGTCGTGTGCACCGAGCTGTGGCACCTGACCGGCTACGATCCCAAGAAGATCATCGGCTCGGGCTGCGGCCTGGACTCCGCCCGCCTGCGCACCGAGATCTCCAAGAAGGTCGGCGTGAGCCCCAAGTCCATCGACGCCTACATGATCGGCGAGCACGGCTTTAGCCAGCTTGCCGCCTTTAAGGCCGCAACCATCGCCGGTAAGAGCCTCAACGAACTTCAGGCCGAGAACCCTGACAAGTACGCCTTCGACCACATGGAGGTCGAGGAGCTTGCACGCAAGGGCGGCTACGTAACCTACCAGGGCAAGCAGTGCACCGAGTACGCCGTTGCCAACTCCGCCGCGCGCGTCTGCGCCGCTGTGTTACACAACGAGCATGCCGTGCTTTCGGCCTCCACGCTTATGACCGGCCAGTATGGCGAGGAGGGCATCTTTACCTCCCTGCCGTGCGTGATCGGTGCCGAGGGCGTCGAGGAGGTCTACACGCTCGACCTGTCCGAGCACGAGCTCGAGGGCTTCCACAAGAGCTGCCAGCACATTCGCGACAACATCGCCCAGCTCGACTGGTGGGACGCCGAGGCCTACGACGCCAAGTAGTCCGCCGGTTGATGCGACAACTCACTCATACGGACACAATGTAAAGCGG
>CALKBB010000125.1 GCA_937989795.1 uncultured Collinsella sp.
ATGTCGATGATACGGTTGGCCACGGCGCGTACCAGGTGCTCGTCGTGGCTGATCAGCACGATGGTGCCGGGAAAGTTTTGCAGGGCGTTCTCGAGCATGTCCACCGAGTCGATGTCCAGGTGGTTGGTGGGCTCGTCCAGGCACAGGAGCGCTTCGGGGGCAACGAGCATCTTTGCGAGCGCCAGACGTGCCTTTTCGCCGCCGGAGAGGACGCGTACCTGTTTTTCGATCGCGTCGTTGTCGCTAAACAGAAAGGCGCCCAGCAGGCTGCGCTGCTGCGGCACGGTCCACTTGGGCGTAACGGTGTCGATCTCTTGTAGGACGGTGTTGGATTCGGTCATGCCCTCGAGCGCGTGCTGGGCATAGTAGGCGACGCCGACGTTGGTGCCCAGATCGCGGGTGCCGGTGGTGGGCGGCTCCAGACCAGCGAGGATCTTCATGAGGGTGGACTTGCCGGCGCCGTTAGGGCCGACGAGCGCCACGTGCTCGCCGCGGTAGAGCTTAAGGTCAATATCGCTGTAGATGTGCTTGTTGCCGTAGGACTTGGACACGCCCTCTAGGCCCACGACCATGTCGCCCGAGCGTGGCGGGTCGGGGAACTTAAAGTCGATGTGCTTGTGGCCCTCGGGCAGGATGACGAGCTCCTTTTTGATCTGCTCGATCTTGCGGATGCGTTCCTGCGCCTGGGCGGCCTTGGTGGGCTTGTAGCGGAACTTGTCGACGAAGACCTGCATATGGGCGATGTCGCGCTCCTGGGCGGCACGCTTGGCGCGCATCTGCTCCAGGTTGTCCTCGCGCTGCTTGAGGTAGCTGCTGTAGTTGCCGGTGTAGGTGGTCACGCGGCGGTTCTCGAGCGCGGCGACGTGGTCGACGCAGGCGTCCATGAAGGCGCGGTCGTGGCTGACGATGAGAACGGCGCCGTCGTAATTGGCGATAAAGCCGCGCAGCCACTGGACGCTCTCGAGGTCCAGGTGGTTAGTGGGCTCGTCGAGCAGCAGCAGGTCGGGGTGGCGCAGGAAAAGCTTTGCCAGCGCGATGCGCATCTGCCAGCCGCCGGAGAACTCGGAGCACGGGCGCTCAAAGTCGGTGACCTTGAAGCCCAGGCCGGACAGGATCTTGCGGGCGTTGCTCTCGAGCTCATAGCCGCCCAGATGCTCAAAGCGGTCCTGGACCTGGCCGTACTCGTTAAGGAGCGCGTCGACGTCCTTGCCCTGCTCGGAGAGCTCGGTGATCTGGGCCTGCAGCTCGTTGGCGCGCTCGCCCATGCGGCGGATTTCCTTGGCGGCAGCCATGACCTCGGCGAGGATGGTGGTGTCCTTTTGCTCCAGGTTGGTTTCCTGCTCTAGGTAGCCCACCTGGCAGTCCTTGGCGTACTGGACCTGGCCGGCGTCGGGGCTGTCGATGCCCATGATGATCTTGAGCATGGTGGTTTTGCCAGCGCCGTTGGGTCCCACAAGCGCAAAGCGCTCGCCGGGGTTGATCTGGAAAGACGCGCCGCTAAAGAGGACGCGCGCGC
>CALKBB010000126.1 GCA_937989795.1 uncultured Collinsella sp.
ATATCGGGCACGTTGAAGAGTTTGCACGCGGCGATCTGGCTGTAGGCGCCTTCGACGCCTTGGCAGGCGACAGTGGCCGTCTGGGGGAAGGGCGTGTCACAGGCTGCGGCCGTGGCATGGGCCTTTTGCGAGACCGTGATGCCCCTGAGCTCGTTGATGTAGCGCTGCTGCTCGGCTTTGCTCATGCTCATGAGGAGGCGGAACAGAGTGATGGTCTGGGCCTCATAGCGCTCGGGTGCGCGGCTGGCGAGATTGTTGAGCTTGAAGCGTTCGCGGGCGGGGTCAAAGACGGCCTTGCCCATCTCGATCTTGGATTTGGCGACCTCGGTGGCAATATCCATGCGCTCGACAAAGCTGTTGAGGAGCGTTGTGTCAATGCCATCGATGACCTGGCGAATATCGGCAAGGTCCATGGAGGCCCCTTTCACGTAACGGCTGAGTTGACGGGCAACCCAGGTGAGTCGGGTTAGCGCTGGGCGGCGTCCTCGAGGAGGGCGCCCCAAATCGCAAGGGCCGCGGCTGCCTCGGCTACGGGGACGGCGCGCGGGACGATGCATGGATCGTGGCGGCCGTGGACCGAGAGCTCGGCATTTTCCATGGCGTCCATGTCCACGGTTTGTTGCTCGCGACCGATGGAGGGCGTCGGCTTCACGGCCATACGCCACATGACGGGTGCGCCGGTGGAGATGCCGCCCAGAATGCCGCCGGCGTTGTTGGACTCGACTGCAATCTCGCCGGTCTCGGCATCAACGCGGTATGGATCGTTGTTCTCACTGCCGCGCATGGCGGCTACGGCAAAGCCCATGCCAAACTCCACGCCCTTCACGGCGGGAATGCCAAACGCGATTTGCGCGATGCGGTTCTCGATGCCGTCGAACATGGGGTCACCGATGCCCGCGGGAAGCCCATAGATGCCGCACTCCACGATGCCACCGATGCTGTCGAGCTCGTCGCGCGCGGCCAGAATTTCCTCGCGCATGCGACCGGCAGCGGCGGCGTCGATGCAGGGCAGGTCGTTCGTAAGGATCGCCTTGCGGTCGGCCTCGCGATAGACCATATCGTCCATCGGCAGGTCGGAGATACCGCCGATCTGCGCAACGTGCGCCATGACCTTGATGCCACGGGCCTCGAGCGCCTGCAGCGCGATGCCGCCGGCGATGCATAGGGGGGCCGTCAGGCGTCCGGAGAAATGCCCACCGCCGGCGACGTCGTGCATGTTGTGGTACTTCACGCGCGCCGGAAAGTCTGCGTGCCCGGGGCGGGGCTTGCGGCGCAGCTCGGAATAGTCCTTGGAGCGCGTGTTGGTGTTCTCGATAATTGCTGCGATGGGTGCGCCAGTGGTGTGTCCATTGACTACACCGGCAATGATATGCGCGGCGTCGGCCTCGCGGCGCTTGGTCGCGGTCTCGTCGCGGCCGGGGGCTCGACGGTCCAAAAAGGCCTGCAGCGTCTCCTGGTCCACAGCGATGCCCGCGGGGACACCGTCGAGCGAGCAGCCGATAGCAGGGGAGTGCGACTGGCCGAAAATGCTCAGATGCAAAACGTTGCCAAAGGTCGAGGACATGCTACTCCTCCTCGAGCGTGACCTTGCCGCCCAGCAGGCGGTAGTGGTCGAAGAAATCGGGATAGGACTTGTTGACGGCCTCGGCGCCGTGGATCACGACCTCGCCGGTGGCACGGCTCGCGGCGATGGCGGCCATCATGGCGATGCGGTGGTCGTTGTGCGAATCGACCTCGCCGCCGGTAAAGGCGTCGACACCCTTGATGATGAGGTCGTCGCCGGCAATGCGCACCTGTGCGCCCAGCGCGGTGAGCTCGCGGGTGGTGGTGGCCAAGCGATCGGATTCCTTGATGCGCAGGCGGGCGCAGTCGCGGATGAACGTGCGACCCTGCGCCAACGATGCCACGGCCGAGATTACGGGCACCAGGTCGGGGATGTCGTGCGCGCTCATCTCAAAGCCGGCGAGCTTGTCGGATTGCACGGTGGCGGCGTTGGTGGAGCGCACGATGCGGGCGCCAAAGCGCGAAAGCGCGGCAAGTACGTTGCGGTCGCCCTGGGCCGAGCTAAGCGACACACCCTCGACGGTGATGGGGTCGGAGCCGATGGCGCCGGCGCACAGCCAAAAGGCAGCGTTGGACCAGTCACCCTCGACGGCCACGCTGCCGGGCGTGCGATACGAGCCACTGCTCACGCGGAAGTTCGTGACCTCGGGCTGGCCGTCCCGGGCGGGAATACGCTCGACGTTGACCTCGACGCCGAAGGCCTTCATGGCCTGGATCGTCAGGTTGATGTAGGGGCGGCTCTCAATGAGGCCGGTCACCTGCACGCAGGAGGGCTGGGCCAGCAGCGGGGCTGCCAGCAGCAGGCCCGAGATGTACTGCGAGCTCACGTTGCCCGGCAGGATAAAGGTGCCCGGGCGCATGCGGCCGCTTGTCTTGAGCGGAAAGCCGCCTAGACCCTGCAGGTCGCAGCCGGCGGCAATGATCTCGTCGGAGAGCGGGGAGAGGGGGCGTGCACCCAGACGGCCCTGGCCCACAAAGGTTGCCTCTGCTCCCAGCGCGCAGGCGACGGGCAGCATAAAGCGGAGCGTGGAGCCGCTCTCGCCGCAGGCCAGCTGCGCCGCTGTGCCGGGGGCGGCAGTGACGGGACGGACCGAGAAGCGGTCCGGGGCGGTCTGCTGGAT
>CALKBB010000127.1 GCA_937989795.1 uncultured Collinsella sp.
ACGCCGCCCTCTCAAGGCGGAGATCACCAGTTCGAATCTGGTACGGGCTACCATGCATCTGATACCCGGACTTCCTATGGAAGGCCGGGTTTTTTACTTTCAAACAACCGTCTGCAATTCCCGTTTGAACCAGAGCTTTGCGTTCTGCCTATGGCCCTTACGGGTACAATATCCAAGATATTTTGACTGTTAGAAGGAGTCTCATGACGGAGTCCTCTCAGCATACGTCTAAGCCCCAGGTCGAGGTTGAGGCCTCGGGCGGAGATGACAATAAGAGCGCACGCCGCGGCGCCATCTTTATCGGCGTCGTGCTAGTAGGTTATATCGTCTATCTGGTGGTAACCGGGCAGATGGGGCAGTTCTGGGCCGCTATGTCGAGCGTCCAGGCGTCATGGCTCGTTGTCGCGTGTCTTTGCATGTTCATGTACCTGTTCTTTGGCATTGTGGCCTATGCGATCGCCGTCTGGCTCGATCCCAATTCGCCCGTCGGCATCCGCGACCTGATCTCGGTCGAGGCGAGTGGCATCTTCTTTGGCAACCTGACGCCCATGATGATGGGCTCCACCCCGGCTCAGATCTATCGCCTGACCAAGGCCGGCCAAAACGTGGGCGAGGCCGGCGCCACGCAATTCACGCGTTTTATCGTGTACCAGTTTGGCCTCGTTGCCTGGGGCGCTATCCTACTGCTTGCTCGCATGCCCTTTTTTGCCGAGCGCTATGGCGACATGACGCTGCTGTGCGTCTTTAGCTTTGGTGGACACTGCTGCATCTTGCTTGGCATCTTCGCCGTCGCGCTCATGCCTAAGACCGTCACGCGCGTCGCCCATTGCATCATCAATTGGCTTGAGCGCATTGGTGTCTCGGCCACTAAGATCGAGGGATGGCGCACGTTTGTCGATGGCGAGATCTACTCCTTCTCCGAGAAGTTCAAGCTTTCGGCCGGACATTTTTCTTCCATGCTGCTCACGGTGGTCATCACCATGCTGCAACTCGCGTTTTTCTACCTCGTGCCGTATTTCCTGATGCTTGCCTTTGGCCACCACGAGGTCGACTTTTTCTCGGTCATGGCCGCGAGCGCCTTTGTCCAGCTGCTGAGCTCTGCGGTCCCCCTGCCCGGTGGAACTGGTGGCGCTGAGGGCGGCTTTGCATTGTTCTTGGGTCATTTCTTTGGGTCGGCTTCGACCGCCGGCTATCTGCTGTGGCGCCTCATTACGTTTATTGCGCCGACCATTTTGGCTGCGCCCCTGCTGGGACTTAAGAGCGCCCACAACGAGAGCATCCATGCGCGCTGGGATCGTGTGATGCGCAAGTTCGGCCGCACGCCTCAGACGCCCTTTGCGCCCACTATGCCGCACCCCACGAATACTGTTACCGTTGATCCCAAGAAGCGCGCTCAGAAGGCTTCTGGGACCGCTAAGCC
>CALKBB010000128.1 GCA_937989795.1 uncultured Collinsella sp.
CCAAGGTCGCGCTGGAGAAGGGTGCGCTCACGCCTGCCGTCGAGCACATCATCGAGGCCAATACGCTGCTTTCGGGCATTGGCTTTGAGAGCTCGGGCCTTGCCGCTGCTCATGCCATCCACAATGGTCTGACGATGCTGCCCGAGTGCCACGGCATGTATCACGGCGAGAAGGTCGCCTTTGGCACCATCGTCCAGCTGGTACTCGAGGATGCCTCGACCGAGAAGCTCGAGGAAGTCTTGGGCTTCTGCATTGAGCTGGGCCTGCCGGTCACGATGAAGGAACTTGGCGTTGCCGAGCTTACGCGCGAGCAGGCCATGATTGTTGCCGAGGCCGCGTGCGCGCCCGAGGACACCATGTGCAACATGCCGTTTGAGGTGACGCCCGAGATGGTCGCAAACGCCATCCTGGGTGCCGACGCGCTGGGCCACTACTATCTCATGGATGAGTAAATCAAGCTAAGGAAGGGGCAAAGCCGGCAGACGGCTTTGCCCCTTTTTGCTATGGTGCAAAGGGGTCAGGTTGCTTTGCACCAATTGTTGTTGATGAAAGGGCGGATTCTCGTATGGCGCTTCCCATGGTTTATGGCGGTCCTGGCCGGTATGTTCAGGGGCCGGGTGAGCTCTCGCGTCAGGGCAGGTATTTGTCATGGTTGGGCTGCGCTGCCTATGTCTTGTTTGACCAGGGCACCGAGGATCGGCTGTGCAGGCAGATCGTCGATGGATTTCTGGATGAAGATCTAAGCGAGCCGTTCTTTAAGATTTACAACGGTCCGTGTACGGAAGATGCCGTTGTCGAAATGGCCAAGGAAGCCCGGGCCGAGTATTGCGACATGGTGGTGGGCATTGGCGGCGGCAAGATGCTCGATATCGCCAAGGCCGTTGCGTTTTATGCCGAGTTGCCGTTGTGCGTATGTCCCACGGCGGCGTCGATGGACGGTCCGTGCAGCGCGATTTCGGTGCTGTATCACGAGGATGGGTCGTTCGGCCGCTACCTGATGCTCGAGAAGAATCCAGACTTGGTCGTGGTCGATACCAACGTGGTCGCGGCGGCCCCGCTGCGTATGACGGTCGCTGGTATGGGCGATGCGCTGGCAACGTATTTCGAGGCGCGTTCGTGCGCCGCGGCGCACGGCGCCAACGAGCACGGTGGCGCGCCGGGACACTTGGCCTTGGTTGCGGCTCGTGCCTGCTATGACACACTCATGGAGTGCGGCGTCGCTGCCAAGCGCGATCTCAAAAAGGGCCGTACATCGCCAGCGGTTGAGCGCCTGATCGAGTGCAACATCCTGCTTTCGGGCGTTGGCTTTGAGAGCGG
>CALKBB010000129.1 GCA_937989795.1 uncultured Collinsella sp.
GCTCTCGAGGTTTCCCAGCTCGAGAACGCCAACGGCTGGGCGCTCGTGACCGAGAAGGTTCCGGGCACCACCCTTGCCGAGAAGATGACTGCCGAGCCCCAGCGCTTTGGTGAGTACCTCGAGATGTTCGTCGACCTCCAGATCGAGATCAACGGCTACACCTCCCCGCTGCTCAACCGTCAGCGCGATAAGTTCGCCCGCATGATCGACAGCCTCGATCAGCTCAATGCCACCACGCGCTACAACCTTCAGGAGCGTCTGGACGGCATGACCAAGGAGTTCAAGGTCTGCCACGGCGACTTCAACCCCTCCAACGTCATCGTCGGCGACGACGGCCAGCTCTATGTGTGCGACTGGGCACACGCCACCCAGGGCTCCCCTGCTGCCGACGTTGCCACCACCTACCTGCTCTTTGCCCTCAACAGCAAGGACCAGGCTGAGGCCTATCTGGAGCTCTACTGCGACCGCGCCGACATGCCCATGCAGGTCGTGCGTCAGTGGACGAGCATCGTCGCCGCTTCCGAGCTTGCTCGTAAGCGCAACGTGAACGATGAGTTCCTGAAGAACTGGATCGACGTCGTCGATTATCAGTAATATCTGAGCGATTTATTTCGCATCGGAGGCACAAAGGAAAACCCC
Organism: uncultured Collinsella sp.; assembly: GCA_937989795.1. Lineage (GTDB taxonomy): Bacteria > Actinomycetota > Coriobacteriia > Coriobacteriales > Coriobacteriaceae > Collinsella. The sequence continues at coordinate 640 of CALKBB010000129.1, forward strand.
GCAGTTCTAATGGGCTGTGGGGTTTTCTTTTGCCCGTCGAGCTAATTCACGCAACAAAAAGGACTGCCCCGCATCTCATCCTAAGAGAGATACGGGGCAGTCCCGCAATTACATCTACTAGCAGAAATGTAGATTAACGGCGTGCTGCCTTCACAAGCTCGGCGACCTTGGCGACGACCTCGTCGATCGCCACATCCTCGCGCTCACCCGTGGCACGGTCCTTGAGCTCAACGGTGCCATTCTTAAGGCCACGCTTACCCAGAACGACCTGATACGGGAAGCCCATAAGGTCGTTGTCGGCAAACTTAAAGCCGGGACGCTCGTCACGGTCATCGACGACAACCTCGATACCCTCGGCGCACAGAGCCTCGACGATTTGATCGCAAACGGTAGCGCACTCCTCCTTCTTGGGATCGAGCGGAATCACTGCGACCTCGTACGGGGCAACAGAGACCGGCCAAACAATACCATGCTCGTCGTTGTGCTGCTCCACGACGGCAGCGAGCGAGCGGGACACACCAACGCCGTAGCAGCCCATGATAAGCGGCTTCTCCTTGCCATCCTCGTCCATAAAGGTGGCACCCATGGCCTCGGAATACTTGGTGCCCAGCTGGAAGACCTGGGAGACCTCGATACCGCGGGCAGCGGAGAGCGGCTTGCCGCAGTGCGGGCAGGGATCGCCGGCAACGACGGTGACCAGATCGGCCCACTCGTCGACGGTAAAATCGCGCTCGGGGCAGGCACCGGTAAAGTGATAGTCGACCTCGTTGGCACCGCAGGCCCACTGCTTGGACTCGCTCAGACTCTCGTCGCAGACCAGACGGATGCCCTCGGGCAGGTTAACCGGTCCGATAAAGCCCTTGTGCAGACCGTAGGCCTGGAGCTCCTCATCGGTCATCATGCGATAGCCCTTGCCAAAGACGTGCTCGGCCTTGCAATCGTTGAGCTCGTGATCGCCCGGAACGATGGCCACAACCGGCTTACCCTCGGCGTCGATGAGAGCCAGGGACTTGCGCGTGCCGTTCTCGGGGAACCCAAAGAACTTGGCAACGGCCTCAATGGTGCCCATGCCCGGAGTCTCGACCTTGGTGAGCGTGCCGTCGCCGGGGCCCTCGGTCACAACGACCTTGGTGCTTGCAGCCTCGTCATCGGCAGCAAAGCCGCAATCGTCGCAGTAGACCAGCGAAGCCTCGCCGGCCTCTGCCAGCGCCATGTACTCGACGGAGGTGTCACCGCCAATCTCGCCGGAATCGGCAACGACGGGCAGGGCCTTGATGCAGCAGCGCTCGCAGATATTGGCGTATGCCCGCTTCATCTTGTCGTACTCCTCCTGCAGGCTCTCCTGCGTGGCGGAGAAGCTGTAGGCGTCCTTCATGATGAACTCGCGACCGCGCATCAGACCAAAGCGGGGACGGAACTCATCGCGGAACTTATCCTGAATGTGATAGAGATTCACCGGCAGCTGCTTGTAGGAACGCAGCTCGTTGCGCACCAGGGCAGTCACGGTCTCCTCGTGCGTGGGACCGAGCACGAACTCGCGTCCGTGGCGGTCATCAAAGCGCACGAGCTCCTTGCCATAGGCATCGATACGGCCGGACTCGCGCCACAGCTCGGCATCGACCATGATGGGCATCATGAGCTCCTGGGCGCCGGCGGCGTCCATCTCGTCGCGCACGATGTTCTCGATCTTGCGAATCGAGCGCCAAGCAAGCGGCAGATAGGAATAGAGACCGGCGGCCTCCTTGCGAATCATGCCGGCACGAAGCAGCAGGCGATGGCTCGCAAGCTCGGCGTCGGCCGGATCCTCTTTGAGCGTCGGAGCATACAGCTTAGACATATACATTGCTCGAGTCATTTATTTCTCCTCAATAAGCTTGTCGACCTCGGCCATAAGCGCGTCGACAATTTGGTCCTCAGCTACTTTACCAATGATCTGGCCGTGCGAAAAGAGCAGACCCTGACCTCGTCCGCAGGCAACGCCCAAGTCGGCGTCAGAAGCCTCGCCGGGGCCATTGACCGCGCATCCCATAACGGCGATCGAAAGCGGCGCGGAGTAGTTCTTAAGCCGATCGGTGACGTCCTCGGCGATAGGAATGAGGTTAACCTGGCAGCGAGCGCACGTGGGGCACGAGACAATCTCGGGGCCACGACGGCGAAGACCGAGCGACTGAAGAATACCCCAGGCGACCGGCGGCTCCTCGACCGGATCGGCCGTAAGCGAGACGCGCATGGTGTCGCCAATGCCCTCGGAAAGCAAAATACCCAGGCCCACAGAGCTCTTAATGGTGCCCTGGAGCTTGGTTCCGGCCTCAGTCACGCCCAAATGAAGCGGAACATGGGGGATTTCGCGCGACAGGGCACGATAGGTGTCAAGCGTCGTGGACACGCTATGAGCCTTGGCGGAAAGCACGATATTGGTAAAGCCGCGATCCTCAAAATGTTTGACGAAACGCTCGCTCGACATCACAAGCTTTTCGGGCTGCGTAAGGTCATCGCGCTCGGCGATATCCTGCTCAAGCGAGCCGGCGTTCACGCCGATACGAATCGCGCAACCAGCGGCGCCCGCAGCATCGATCACGGCATCGACTTTGGCCCAATCGCCGATGTTGCCGGGATTGATGCGGAGCTTGGCGGCACCGGCCTTAACGGCGCCAATGGCGAGCTTATGGTTAAAGTGGATATCGGCAACGATCGGTACCGGAGACTCCGCACAAATCGTGCGAAAGCCCTCGAGCGCAGCCTCGGTGGGCACGCTCACGCGCACGATATCGCAGCCAGCCTGCGCCAACGCGCACACTTGCGCAAGCGTTGCCTGGGCATCAGCGGTATCGGTGCAGGTCATGGACTGAACCACGACCGGAGCGCCGCCACCGATCTGCACGCCGCCCACATGCACGGGGCGCGTCAACTCGCGAGGCAAAGGATGGGATAAAGACAATCCAAACACTCCCCTACAGAATAAATCGAAGGATGTCGGAACGAAGCATATAGACAAACAGCAGCACAAAGAGCGCGATGCCCACATAGCTCACAATCGTCTGGACCTTGAGCGGAAGCTCGCGGCCAGCAATCTTTTGAATGATCTCGATGACCAGCTTGCCGCCATCGAGTGGTGGGATGGGCAGCAGGTTCATAAAGCCAAGCGAGAACGAAATGAGGGCGGCAAACGAAAGGAACGTGGCAGGGCCGGCAGCAGCAGCCTGTGAGGACATAACGCTAATGCCCACGATCGAAGAAGACTGATCGAGAATCTCCATCGTATGCTGCGGCTGGAGCAGGC
>CALKBB010000130.1 GCA_937989795.1 uncultured Collinsella sp.
CTGGATGCCCTCATTCCCCTTTTTGAAGGTCCCAAATTGACTACCCGTGTTGGTTTGGCTAGGTTCGGGTGCCGTCCGCGCCGTGCGGTAAAATCGTTCAGTCAGAACACGAACCCGCATCGGAGCTCATCACATGGCATTCGTCCATCTGCACAACCACACTGTCTTTTCCATGCTCGACGGCGCAACCCGTATCCAGGATATGGTCAACCGTGCCGTTGAGCTGGGCATGCCCGCCGTGGCCATTACCGACCACGGCTACATGTATGGCGTGCCCGACCTGGCGCTGGCCTGCGACGCCGTCAACCACAACACGCCCGAGTACAAAACCTGGAGCCACGACAAGGCCTTCTTGGAAAAGGACCGCCGCGACGAGCTGGTGGAGCCCGATCCCGAGGAAAACCCGCGCGAGCATGCCCAGTATGTGAAGGACATGGCCATGTGGGACGAGAAGGGCAATATCGACGAGCTCAAGCCGCCCCTGGTCATCAAACCCATCTTTGGCTGCGAGGTCTACTTTACGCCGGACGAGACCCTTGCCCGCGACCACAAGCCCGAGCTCTACCACATGATCCTTCTGGCCAAGGACCAGGAGGGCTATGTCAACCTGATGCAGACGGTTTCCGAGGCAGCCGTGCAGGGCTTTTACTACAAGCCGCGCGTGACGCTCGACAACCTGCGCCGCCACGCCAAGGGCATGATCTGCACGAGCGCCTGCATCGCGGGCATCATCCCCAAATACATCGACCGCGGCGACATGGAAGGCGCCATCAAGTGGGCCGAAACCTTCCGCGACACCTTCGATCCCGGCGACTTCTATATCGAGATTCAGGAACACGGCATTACCACCGATAATGGCCTGACCGACGAGCAGATGGATCGCACGCTCATCGATATCGCCAAGCAGGTGGGCGTCAAGGTCATTGCCACCAACGACTTTCACTACCTGCGCCGTGAGGATGCGCCCGTGCAGGACGTCATCATGTGCATTGGCATGAACGCCAAGGTCGACGACCCCAACCGCATGCGCATGACCGGCTCGGAGTTTTACATGAAGACCGAGGAGGAGATGCGGGCGATGTTCCCGTATTGCCCCGAGGCCTGCGACAACACGCTCGAGATCGCCGACAAGTGCTACGTGGAGCTGGACTGGGACTCCATCATCCTGCCGCGCTTCCCGTTGCTCGATCCCGGCGAGACGCACGAGAGCCAGTTCCGCCGCGAGTGCGAGAAGGGCCTGCGCCAGCACTACGGTGACGACTGGGCCACGCGCGAGATCGGTGGCGTCAACATCAAAGAGCGCTTTGAGTACGAATACAAGGTCATCTGCGACAAGGGCTTTGCCGCCTACTTTTTGATCGTCGCCGAGTACGTGCAATGGGCTAAGGACAACGGTATCGGCGTCGGCCCCGGCCGTGGCTCGGCCGCCGGCGCTATCGTCGCCTACGCCATGAACATCACCGCGTTCGATCCGCTCGAGAACGGCCTGATGTTCGAGAGGTTCCTGTCCCCGCAGCGTACCGAGATGCCCGATATCGATATGGACTTCGACGATGAGCGGCGCCTCGAGGTCGTGGAGCACGTTCGCCAGCTCTACGGCCCCGAGAAGGTCACCCACGTTATCACCTACTCGACCATCAAGGCCAAGCAGGCCATCAACGACGCCGCGCGCGTCCTGGACTACCCGGTCTACAT
>CALKBB010000131.1 GCA_937989795.1 uncultured Collinsella sp.
GAGCCGCGCGAGGATCGCGGTGGCGAGGGCTCGGCCGACCAGGGTCAAAAGCGCCGTCGCCGTCGCCGTTCCCGCAAGCCGCGCCAGGATGGTGGCGAGGGCTCGACCCCGTCTTCGTCCGCACCACAACCGCCCGCCGGCGAATAACACCCGCGAGCGGATTTAGCCCGCCTTGCCCCGAGCGCATCGGGGTATCATAGCGCCGAATCAACAACCCTCCCTGCGACCGAACGTAGGGAGGGTTGTGTCTTGAAGAGCCATCTGAACATATTGAGCTGTCTGCAGGGTGCCGGTGCCCTACCGTTTGCGGACGAATTGCTACCGTTTGCCGAGCGGGTGGCACGCGAGGCGCTCGAGGCATTGTCGCCAACACGATGTGCCGGCTGCGAGCGCGCCGGTGCGCTTATTTGCCAAGACTGCCTGGCTGCGCTCACGCTCATCGACCCACGTCATAGCTGCACCCGATGCGGCGCCCCGTTTGGGGATTTGCTGTGCACCGAGTGCTCGGTCGAGGGCGCGTCTTCGGCAATGGCCGAGGCGCTCGATCGCTGCCTGGCGTGTGCCGTCTACGCACATCCGCTGCCGCGCATCATCAAGGCGTACAAGGATGCGGGCGAGCGCCGTCTGGCACCGTATCTGGCGGAGCTACTCTACGACACCGTCTTACATGCCCAGGCGGCAGCCCCCGATCGTTACGGCGGCGTGCTGTCCGGTGTCGACGCGGTGGTATTTGTGCCCGCGACTGCGGCGGCGTTTCGGCGGCGTGGATTCGATCACATGGAAGCAATCGCGCGCTCGTTTTGCGATCTTTCGGGTGTGCCGTTGCTGGACGCCCTGGTCAAATACGGCCACGGTGACCAGCGCGAGCTCGGTCGCGATGAGCGCCGGGAGCATGCCCGGGGCATGTACGAGACGGTTGAGGATGTGCGCGGCTGTCGTTTGCTGCTCATCGACGATGTCATTACCACGGGTGCGACTATGGCAGCGGCCTCGGCGGAGCTCAAGCGTGCCGGCGCCGCGGCAGTCGATGGTCTCGCTATCGCACGCGTTTGGTAGGGGTGGTTTTGTGGCAGTGAAGATTGCGCGGCGCATCGAGCCGACAAGCGAGCAACTGGCGGCCTCCGTAGTCCTGACCGGCGCCTCGGCGCTACACATGATGCGCGCCGAACGCCGGCAGATGGGCTACATCGGCTGGAAGGACGTTGAGCCCGAGGAGGAGCGCCGCGTGCTGTGTACGTCATCGCCTTCGACCGAGGATATCTATCTTCCCGACCTGGTGCGAATTGGAGTCAAAAGCGGCGAGGTGCAAGAAGATCTGTGCTTGCTGGTGGGATCTGCGGCGCAGCGCCGACGCATGCCTGGTGTGGGCTGGTCCGTGTGTTCCGGGTTGCCTGCCGGCTCGATTCTAGAGGTGGAACCGGGGGTGTACAGCCTATCTCCCGAGGCCCTTTGTGTTGCCGTTGCGCGCGAGGTCGGCTGCATCCAGGCATTTGCCCTGGCTCAGGAGCTGTGCTCTAAGATTTCGCTGAGTGATCGCGGGAAGTATCTGCCTCCCTACACCTCGCCCGTTACGAATAAGCTTGCAAAGGACAAGGACCAGCCAGCAGACGTGGGCTACTTTGAGGTTGAGCCGGTGCTGACGCCCGATCGTCTGGCAGATTACCTCGCGGTATGCAAGGGGAACGCGGCCAAGCAGCTGCAGCGTCTGTGTCCCTACTTGTCAGAAAACCTGCGCTCGCCCATGGAGTTCATCATGCTCGCTCTGTTTTCGCTTCCGTTTTCCTATGGCGGATTTGCCTGCGGTCCCTTTAAGACCGACTACAAGATTGAGTTCGATGACCGCGCGCAGGCAATCTCGGGGATGCCGCATGCAGTTTGCGATGCGTATCAGGAAACAGCCCGGTTTGACCTGGAATACAACGGTGAGCTGGGCCATTCCTCCCGGAGGGGACGTATCCATGACGAAAAACGCAACACGGGCTTGATTACTATGGGAATCGAGGTTGCGACGGTCAACAACGAAATGCTCCGCGACATGGAAGCGATGGAAGCGCTCGCATGGCGCATCCACCAGCGTATGGGTAAGCGATATCAGAATCGCGTAGAGGCTCGTCGAAAGAGGCAAGATGCTCTGCTGAATACGCTCCGAGCGTGCTTTGGGCTCAAGCCAGCGTAAAACTATAGCTTTATAGGGGGTCTGTTTATATGCTCTGTGCAAAAAACGGCAAATATGAGTACTGTTACTAGATTAGTGACAGCAAAAACAAAGAAACTTGGGCCGAAAATCTGGATTCAGCGAAGAGATAATAAACGAATGTGGAATATCTTGGCGCCAAGCAGGCTGTGCGGAACTCAAAAAGGGCTCGTGAGGCGGTAATACGCTGCTACTAAATTGGTAACAGTACTCATATTTGCCGTTTTTTGCACACGGCACCCTGAGACGGGTGCCCCGGAGCTCCCCGTGGGGGAGCTCCGGGCTTCATGGGGGCACGAATAGCCCGCTCCGACCTGCGAAATCTGTACTCGCGATGCGAATGACGCCCCTAACCTTAAACTTTAGCTTGAACTTAGCTATAATGCGCTTCGTTCCTACCAGGCTGTGGTTGCGGACGGACGAAATGCCCGTCCTAGTCCAAGACAGACGCGGTCAAAGGGATCCACGTAAGCGACCGCGTGCGCGCGGCGCGATCATGGCGCGTCCTAGATGTAAGCCGCACCGTCCGTTCTACTTTCTTTGGGGCAATACCGCCTCGCGGGCGAGCGGGCCAGTCGTGAAGGTGGCTGCGGCCTCCCGAGCAAACACCCCGGTGCGCAAGTGTGGGGTCAAATACCAGGTCAGCTGGTGGGAACAACCTGATATTCCGTGCAACGCACGGATCGTATACGACACAGAAGGTAGGGTAGTGGACATGGTGAGGGGCAGCTTGATGCACGCGGCTCGGTTAGGTGCTGGGACCGCAGCGGTCATCGCCGTTTTGGGCCTGAGCGGATGCGCGTTCAACCCGCTGTCTACGTTCACGACTCCCACGATCGACCAGATCGAGTACGAGACCGTCACGCCGGCGGTGTCGGACGATGCCCTGGTCACTCCCGGAACCCTGACGGTCGCCCTCGATACTTCCGATGCGCCGCAGGCCATGCAAGGCGCCGACGGCGAGCTCACGGGATATGCGGTTGACGCCGCCCGCGCCCTCGCAATCCGCATGGGCCTTAAGGTCGCCTTTGTCGATGCGTCCTCGGCAGGTTCCGCGCTCGGCGACAAAAAGGCTGATATCTTTATCGGCGAGATCAGCTCCACAGACGGGGACGTTAGCTCGCTCGGCACCTGCCTGTACGATGCCGCTTCTGTGTTCGGTAAAACCAGCGATGGTGGGTCGCTAAGCGTTTCCACCGATACCCTTAACACGTCTACCCTGGGTGTCCAGATGTCCTCGGCCTCGCAGGAGGCGCTTGCCAAGCAGAGCATTACCGCCAACCAAAAGACCTACTCCAACATCAACGAGTGCTTTGAGGCGCTCGAGTCCGGCGAGGTCGACTATGTGATCTGCGACTCCACGGCCGGCGGCTACCTTGCACGCCTGATGAGCGAGGTCTCCTATGTCGGTGCGCTCGAGGCGCCCTCGACGCTTGGTGTTGCGGGCCTCTCGTCCAATGACGAACTGTGCCGTGCCGTGAGCGATGCCCTCGACGGTATTACGGCCGACGGCACGCTCGAGGCGGTCCACTCTGTCTGGTATGGCACAATGCCCTACGACCTCGCCACTAAGACGGTTTCGGGCGTTAACGTGCAGTCGGGCGACTCTGAGTCCGGTGAGACCATGTCCTCCGGCGATGAATCCTCCGATTCCAACAATGAGACCGCATCCTCCGAGAGCAAATCGTCCAGTCAGGAAGGCACCATCACCGACGACGACATTAACAAGCTCAATAGCTAGTTATTGCTAGGGGTGGTGTCTCCTATGCGCTAAGAGAGACGCCTCTTCACGGTTTCAACACGCATTGCCGGGTTTTCCCAACAGGGGAGCCCGGCTTTTTCGTTTCCGTAAAACCAGCAGGTCAAAGACATTTTTTAGATGCAAAACCAAAGTCGCCGTTGCCCTCCTATAGCGCACTTTGCCATGGAAAAGTACGAGACTTCGGTATGCGGTATCAAGCAATCGTTATTCGGGTCTTTAGGAATCCGCGTGATTAACTGCACGGCAATGGGTACATAGCCAGTACAGTAAGTCCCCGAGGCAGATTGGAGCCACGTATGGATATCAAGGTTTCTGGACGCAAGACGACGGTAACCGATGCTCTGCGTGCGCATGTGGATGAGAAGATCGGCGAGGCGCTCAAGGTTTTCGATATCGAGCCCATGACGGTCGACGTTGTACTTCGCTATGAGAAGAACCCCTCGAACCCCAACCCGGCAATCGTCGAGGTCACGGTTCGTGCCCGCGGTTCGGTGATTCGCGTTGCCGAGCACGGTGCAGATATGTACGCCGCCATCGACCTCTCCGCCGATAAGGTCACCCGCCAGCTGCGCAAGTTCAAGACCAAGGTCGTGGACAACCGCCAGGGCGGTGCCAGCGCCGCGGATGTCGTGCCGGTCGAGCGCGTCGAGGATCTGGCCGACCTGCTGCTGCCCGAGGAGGAGGACGACCTGCTCGTCCGCGAGAAGGTCATCGACGTCACCCCGATGACTGAGGAGCAGGCGCTGGTGCAGACCGATCTGCTGGGCCACGACTTCTACGTGTTCGAGAACGCGACGACCGGTCTCATCAATGTGGTGTATCACCGTAAGAATGGTGGATATGGCATCATCAAGCCCCGTATCGAAACACTTGACGAGTAAAATACGTTAACTTGCATGAGTTAACGGTTGGCGGCCATCCCATGCGGGTGGCCGCCTTTTTACGTAAGGAGTCGCTTTGATGGACAAGGCCGCATCTACCGGTCATTCGGACCGTTGCCGCATCGTCGTCGATACCTGCTGCGACTTTAGCCCCGAGGTCGCCGCGAACCTCGATGTCGATATCCTGGGTTTCCCCTTTATCATCGATGGCGAGGAGCGCACGGATGACATCTGGTCGAGCATCACGCCCAAGGAGTTTTACGACCGCATGCGCGCCGGTGCCCGCGTGTCCACCTCGGCTGTGTCGCTCGGTCGCTATATCGAGTTCTTTACCGAGTGCGCCAAAGAGGGCACGCCCACGGTCTACCTGTGCTTTACCTCGGCGCTGTCGTCGAGCTACAACTCCGCGTGCCAGGCGGCGGACGCCGTGCGTGCCGAGTATCCCGATTTTGAGCTCTACGTGGTCGACAACGCTCTGCCCTGTGCGACCGGCGCGCTCTTGGCGCTCGAGGCCGTGCGCCAGCGTTCGGCGGGACTGACCGCCAAGCAGCTGGTCGATTGGGCAAACGAGGCAAAGACCTACGTCCACGGCTACTTTACGCTCGAGAGCTTCGACGCACTGGCTGCCGGCGGCCGCATTCCGCCCGCGGCAGCGCAGCTCACGGCAAAGCTCGATGTCAAGCCTGAGCTCTCCTACGACCTGGCCGGCTCGCTGTCGCTGATCGGCGTCAACCGCGGCCGCAAGAAGGCACTCAAGTCCATCCTCAAGTCGTTCCGCGAGAACTACGTGCCCGACCGCACCATGCCCATCGCCATCATGACGGCCGATGCCGAAAAGGACGGCGACTGGCTCGAAGCCGCCATCCGCAAGGAGGAGGGCTGCGCCGACGTCACGATCATTCGCAGCTCCGTGGGCCCTACCATCGGCTCGCACGTGGGCCCCGGCATGGTGGCCTGCGCATTTTGGGGTAAGAACCGCGCCGACAAGGCGTCGCTTTCCGACCGCATCGCCCGCCGCGTGCGCGGCCAGTAGGCAAGTAGCGCGGCCGTAATCGACCCCAACTCACTGCCCAAACGCTGGCACCGAGTATTCAACCTGGTAACAACACCCAACCCAAAAGGAAAGGTTTCATGGCAAACAAGCTCTCTGTCGCATTTATCGGCACCGGAATCATGGGTGCCCCCATCGCCGGCCACATCCTGGATGCCGGCTATCCCGTCACGGTCAACAACCGCACCAAGTCCAAGGCGGCCGCGCTTATCGAGCGTGGTGCCGCCTGGGCCGATACGCCGGCCGATGCCGTGGCTAACGCCGATGTCGTCTTTACCATGGTGGGTTATCCCTCCGAGGTCGAGGAACTCTACCTGGCGGGCGACGGCCTGCTCGCGTGCACTAAGCCCGGCGCGGTCCTGATCGACCTCACCACGAGCTCGCCCGAGCTGGCGCGCGACATTGCCGAGGCCGCCCAGGTTTCCGGCCGCATGGCGTTTGACTGCCCCGTCACCGGCGGCGAGTCGGGTGCTATCGCCGGCACGCTTACGGCTATCGTGGGCGCCACCGAGAACGACATCGCGCCGGTCCGCGACATCCTTGCCACCTTCGCGGCCAACATCTGCTGCTTCGACGGCGCCGGCAAGGGCCAGGCTGCCAAGCTCGCCAACCAGGTGTCGCTAGGCGCCTGCATGGTCGGCATGGCAGACGCCATGGCATTTGCCGAGCTGAGCGGCCTTGACCTGGAGAAGACCCGCCAGATGATCCTGGGCGGTACCGGCAAGTCCGGCGCCATGGAGAGCCTGGCTCCCAAGGCGCTCGACGGCGACTACAAGCCCGGCTTTATGGTCGAGCACTTCATTAAGGATCTGCGCTTGGCGCTCGCCTATGCCGACGATCGTGAGCTTGCGCTGCCCGGCGCCGACGTGGCCTTTACGCTCTACGACATGCTCGACGCCATCGGTGGCGCCAAGCTGGGCACCCAGGCCATCACGGTCCTCTACAAGGAGGAGGCCGACGCCATCGCCGCCGGTCTGGACTGGTCGCAGTATCGTCCCGAGGAGCATGGTGCCCACGAGGACGGCTGCGGTTGCGGCGAGCACGGCGACGACCACGAGTGCGGTTGCGGCCACCACCATGGCGAGGACCACGAGTGCTGCGGCGGCCACGGCCATGACGACGGCCACGAGTGCTGCTGCGGCCACCATCACGAGGAGTAGCGACCATGAGCTGGACGTTCGTGGTGCTTGCGCTGGTGCTCTTTCTCTTTGCGATCTACATTGGCTTTTTGTGCGGCCAGTGGGCGTGCGAAAAGCGCGTCATCACCAAGCGCGACTACTGGATCGCCAACTTTGCAGGAGCGGCGGCAGTCGTCCTGCTGACCTGGGTGTTCTCGCTGTTCCCGCTGGTGCAGTTTGCGCCGATCGGCTGGCTCGGCGGCTTTATCGCCGGCCTTAAGATGAGTTTTGGCGAGTCCGTCGGTCCGTGGCGCAAGCACGACGAGGTCTTTAACGTCAACAAGGCTCACCGCGCCGCCGCCGATGCGGGCGACGCCGAGGAGCGTCGCCGCGCACGTCGCAATGGTGCAGCCGACCGACAGCTCATCTCGGTCACCGATGACAGCAAGGGTGCTGGCAAGCACGCTAAGAAATAGTAAGAAGAGGTAACTATGGCAGAAAACAAGGAAGAACAGCTCACCGATGAGGAGCTGGCACAGCTTCAGCTGGCAGAGGAGAACGAGAACGCCGTTGACCGTCTGGTCAAGGAGCTCGGCTGCCCCACGCGCCGCATCCGTCAGTTTGCCGCCCGCGTGCTGCACCTGCTGGCCGAGCGCGATCCGCAGCGCGTCGTGCCCTGCGTGCCTGCGCTGATCGAGGCACTCGACCGCCCCGAGGCTCAGACCCGCTGGGAGGCCCTCGATGCCCTGGCGGCGCTCGCCACCACCTGCCCCGAGCAGCTGGGCGATGCCTTTGAGGGTGCCGAGACCGCGCTGTTCGACGAGATTTCCTCCACGCTGCGCTATGCCGCCTTCCGCCTGCTGTGCGTGTGGGGCGCCACGAGCGTCGAGCGTTCGCGCGAGGCTTGGCCCATCCTGGACGAGGCTATCCAGTGCTACCACGGCGACCTTGAGTATCGCGACATGCTCGGTTGCCTGTACGAGTTTGGCCAGGGCGAGATTGACGCCGATGTCGCCGAGAAGCTCGCGCTGCGCCTTAAGTTCGATGCCGAGAACGGTAAGGGTAGCTATCTCAAGGCCCGTTCGAGCGAGATTTGCGAAATGCTTGTTAAACGTTTTGGCCTGGATCTCTCCAAAAAGAAGAAGCGTGCTAGCGTTAAAAAATCTGAAGACGCCGAAGACGAGGAGTAACAGATTATGGCGCACGATGTAGTCCTGATTCCCGGTGACGGTATCGGTCCCGAGATTACGCAGGCCATGCGCCGCGTGGTCGAGGCCACCGGTGTCCAGATCAACTGGAACGTCCAGGAGGCCGGCGCCGGCGTCATGGACGAGTTTGGTACGCCGCTGCCCCAGCACGTGCTCGATGCGGTCGCCGAGACCAAGGTTGCCATCAAGGGCCCCATCACCACGCCGGTCGGCACGGGTTTCCGCAGCGTCAACGTGGCCCTGCGCAAGCACTTCGACCTGTACGCCTGCGTGCGCCCTTGCCTGTCGCAGCCGGGCGACGGCTCGCGCTTCCGCGACGTCGACCTGGTTATCGTGCGCGAGAACACCGAGGACCTCTACGCCGGCATCGAGTTCGATGAGGGCGCTGCCGAGGTCGAGGAGCTCTCGCAGCTCGTCGAGCGTTCGGGTCAGAAGACCTTCGCCGCCGATTCCGCGATCTCGATCAAGCCGATCTCCATCGCCAAGAGCCGCCGCATTGTGGAGTACGCCTTTGAGTATGCCCGCCGCTGCGGCCGCAAAAAGGTGACGGCCGTGCACAAGGCCAACATCATGAAGGCGACCGACGGCCTGTTCCTGCGCGTGGCACGCGAGGTGGCCGCCAACTATCCCGATATCGAGTTCAACGACAAGATCGTCGACGCCACCTGCATGGGCCTGGTCCAAAACCCCAATGACTTCGATGTCCTGGTGCTGCCCAACTTGTACGGCGATATCGTCAGCGACCTGTGCGCTGGCCTGGTGGGTGGCCTGGGTATGGCTCCGGGTTCCAACATCGGTGCCGATTGCGCCATCTTTGAGGCAACGCACGGCTCTGCGCCCGATATCGCGGGCCAGGATATCGCCAACCCCACGGCCGAGATTCTGTCCGCGGCTATGATGCTCGATCATCTGGGCGAGAACGATGCGGCCAATCGCATCCGCGCCGCCGTGTCCGCCACGCTCGACGAGGGCGAGCAGGTTACCGGCGACGTGCGTCGTGCCCAGACCGGTTCCGTCGAGGGTGCGGTGGGTACGCAAGCCTTCGCCGATGCCGTTATCGCGCACCTGGTCTAAGGTACGCACGCTGCAAACGCCTAAATAGTACTTAAGTGTTTGCGTATAACCTAAGAATCAATACGCCCGGCGCTCTGCCGGGCGTATTCTATTGGGGACTATGTTTCCTAACAAGGAGTAACTGATATGGGTCTGATTCAAAAGAAGGACGAGAAGGACGAGATCGACGGCATCCAGATCATCGAGCGCGGCGAAGGCCCCGACGGTGATGAGGACGAGAAGATCGACCTGGTCGCCGGCACGTCTGCCGAACATATTGCCGCCGGCACGACCGCCGAGGAGGAAGACGCTCGCCTGGAGGCAAAGATCGCCGCGGACGCCGCCGACGAGAACCTCATGCCCGAGGAGCAGGACGAGGACGACGACTCCGACGCGGACGACCATGCATCCAAGCACAAGAAGACGATGATTGTCGCCTTTGTGGTCGCTATCGTGATTGCTGCCGTGATTGGCTTCTTTATCGGCAACGGTGGTTTTGGCGGCAAGGGCGTCGGCTCGGCGACCCTCACCGGGGACCAGCTCGATTCGACCGTGGCAAGCTACAGCTACAACGGCAAGAAGAGCGACATCACCGCGCGCGAGGCCATTGAGAGCCAGTACAGCCTCGACACCGTCAAGGATGGCGATGGCAACTACACCGCTCCCTCTGCCGACGTCATCCTGTCCTACGTGCGCAACAAGATTCTGCTCGATGCTGCCGAGGACGAGGGCATTACCGTTTCTTCCAAGGAAATGAAGAAGTACGCTGAGGATTCCATCGGCACCTCCGACTACAAGACCATGGCCACGCAGTACGGCGTGTCCAAGGACCAGGCCAAGCAGATCGTCCGTCAGTCCGCGACGCTGCAGAAGCTCTACAAGAAGAAGGTCGGCGACAGCTCCGCAAGCATGCCGACCGCTCCGACCGAGCCTTCTGACGGCAACGAGGAGACCGCGAGCAAGGATTACGCCGACTACATCATCAACCTTGCCGGTGACGAGTGGGATAGCGAGAAGGGCACCTGGAAGGATGCCGACAGCACCTATGCCAAGGCCTTCGCTGACGATGCCTTTACGGCCGATAGCGCTACCTACAAGCAGGCCATGACCGCCTATTACACCGCCTACCAGCAGTACTCTTCGCAGGCTTCGAGCGCCAGCTCCAAGTGGACCGAGTATGCTAACGGCCTCTACGCCAAGGCCAACATCAGCATCTACGGCCTGTTTGCGTAAAGAGTTGCACGGCTCATCGAGCATCTAGCCGATAGACAGCAAATAGCCCGCCAGTACGGAAGTCGTTCTGGCGGGCTATTTGCGTTGAGAGCGTGATCGACAGTTTAATTATGGCTATTCATCTTTAAGCCCAAAAAGGCTATCGGCTTCATCGTCGGATATATATTCCAGTACATCGCCTGGTTGGCAGTCGAGTGCCCGGCATATCGCGTCAAGAGTTGAAAAACGTATGGCAGAAACCTTGCCCGTCTTAATGCGTGACATATTGACCTGGGAGATGCCCACGCGTTCCGCAAGCTCTTTGGATGAGATTTTGCGTTCGGCGAGCATGCGGTCAAGCCGCAGAATAATCATGGATTCCCCCTAGAGCAACTCGTCATCTTGTTTTTGCAGGATATACCCGTAGCGGAAGATGCTGGCAATCAGGCAAATAATCAGGCCTGCAAAGAGCATGGAGGGCTCGAATAACTGGCCGACGAACGCATCCGTAAAGCTGCCGCCAAATCCTGAGAGTATCATTCCCGTGATTACGGCGCCAAGAAGCCTCACGGCAACGCCGCCGATAAGGAATAAATGTCCTACTTTACGAAGTGTCTGGTTACATTCAAGGTCAAAGGGCCTGCCTTCCTTTTCAATGTTGAAGAAAAGCCTGCGCACGCTTATCGCGATGGCAAGTGCGAGGCATGTCATCAAGAGGCTCCCTATGGCAGTGTGACCATCGTGTGCGACGAGCATAAGTGGGGCCTGCACATCGGTACCGACGATAGCAAGGCACGGCCCTTCGCCGGCTTGAAGTTCTACGGATTGGAGACACGGGCCTTGGGAGAGGCCAGGCAATATGATTAGAAGGTCAATCGCAATGACTGCGAGGAGCCCCAGAGCGAGCGCGGTGGTAATGCAGATCGTGGCCCATTTGCAGATGCGAGCGAGCTTCCTCAGTTTGGCTACCGTCTGTTCGCGGCTGATGGTTTCATTCGATATAGATGCGTTTCGATGGACCATAACCCCTCCAATCGGCGTTTGGGATGATACTTGTATCATATCAGAATTAACGATAAACGATAAATAATTACGGATACTGACTAAGTAATGATTGAAAACGATGAGCGTGAGCTTTTAGCTCATTTTGGATGCCGGAGTTTGGCGCGTGGGGGATAAGGACAAATGCCAAAATTTCCTGTGATCGCGCAAGCGCTCCATCGGCTTCCCCTAATTCATCTGGGAAAACAGCTGCAAACGATTGCAATTCTCCGGTGAACGGTCGAAAACTACCGTTCACCGATAATCTCAAAACTGGGTTCTAACTGGTATTAAGTCAAAAAGACCAATTCACAAATCTTCACAATGACCTGCAATTTTTCTTTACGCTATTTTTAGCCGCCCTGCGTTGTTTAGGCACAGGAAAAGTCCCGAACTTTTGCCAAAGCGTTTCGAAACGGTTTCAAAACCGCAGGTAGAAGTGTTAACGAGCGGTAAACGGTCGATTTATCACCGTGAGCGGTGCAAAAACGTTTTACCGTATGAATCAACGAAAGCGACCTCTTCTGTGGTGATATAGTGGCAACAACACGTCACGTGGTTACTACCAGTTGAGAAACCACTGGTCTTTAAAGAACGCTTTCTAAGAAGCTTTAAGGGCGATCGCCCGCTGGCTTCCGAAAATCATCGGACTCAGATCGTACACACCTTCGGAAGGGAAATTTGAATGGTTGGCTTTATTCTTACCGGTCATGGACAGTTCGCACCCGGCCTTGCAAGCGCTATCGCTATGGTTGCCGGCGACCAGCCCGCTTTTACCGTCGTTCCTTTCGAGGGCGACCAGGCTGCTTCCTACGGTGAGGATCTCCGCGCCGCTATTACCGCCATGCGCGAGGAGTGCGATGGCGTGCTCGTCTTTACCGACCTGCTTGGCGGCACCCCGTTCAACCAGTCGATGATGATTGCCCAGGATGTCGACAACGTCGAGGTTCTGACTGGCACTAACCTCCCCATGGTTATTGAGCTTCTGTTCCTCCGCGGCAATGCCACGCTCGCCGAGCTTGGCGAGCAGGCCGTGACCGTTGGCCAGACGGGCGTCACCGCCCAGACGGTCGCATCCGTTGCCGGCTCCGACGAAGAGGATATCTTCGGCGACGAGGACGGCATCTAATGGCCGATTTCGGAGCCAACGTCCTGAGCTCCTCGGTCGCCCTTTTAGGCCTGCTTGTCATCATGGGCTTGATTTACACCATCTGGTCGCAAATCAACATGAAGAAGAAGCAGAAGTACTTCAAGGAGCTGCACACCGAGCTCAAGCCGGGTCAGGAGGTTCTTTTCGCCGGCGGTATCTACGGAACCGTTAAGGGCATCGAAGGCGAAAAGGTCCAGATCAAAGTCCGATCCGGAGCCGTCGTAGACGTTTCGCGTTACGCGATTCAGGAGATCAAGTAACTGTCGTCAGCAAATAACGAAAGGAAGCTGATCAACATGGCAGAACCCAACATTCTTCTTACCCGCATCGATAACCGACTGGTTCATGGTCAGGTTGCCACCCAGTGGAACTCCACTCTGGGCTCCAACCTCATCCTCGTCGCCAACGACGACGTGTCGACCAACACCATGCGCCAGAACCTCATGAAGATGGCCGCTCCCACCGGCGTCGCTACGCGTTTCTTCTCCCTGCAGAAGACCATCGACGTCATTGGCAAGGCGAGCCCGCGCCAGAAGATCTTCATCGTGGCCGAAACACCGGAAGACGTGCTTACGCTCGTCAAGGGCGGTGTGCCTATAAAGAAGGTAAACATCGGCAACATGCACATGTCGGAAGGAAAGCGCCAAGTCGCCACCTCCGTCGCAGTTAACGACGAGGATGTCGCTGCGTTTAAAGAGCTGCAGGAATTGGGGGTGGAGTTGGAGATCAGGCGCGTTCCGAGCACGCCTGTTGAGGACACGAGCAAGCTCTTCTCGTAGTCTTCGTGATCCACGTTGTCAGGAGTGAAACCCTGACATTCTGTACGTGAAATCCAAAGTGCGTACATACATTTTGAAAGGAGGAGCAAGATGGAATACACGATCTTCCAGGTCGCTCTGGTCTTCATCGTCACGTTCGTCGCGGCAATCGACCAGTTTAACTTCCTCGAGTCTCTCTATCAGCCCATCGTCACCGGCGCCGTCATCGGTCTTATCCTTGGCGACCTCAACACCGGTCTTCTCGTGGGTGGTACTTATCAGCTCATGACGATCGGCAACATGCCGATCGGAGGTGCTCAGCCGCCTAACGCCGTCATCGGCGGCATCATGGCAGCCATTCTCGCTATCGCTACGGGCCTCGAGCCCAACGCGGCAGTCGGCCTTGCCATTCCGTTCGCTCTGCTTGGTCAGCTCGGCGTTACCCTGGTCTTCACGCTTATGTCGCCGCTCATGTCCTCCGCGGACAACATGGCTCATAACGCTGACACCAAGGGTATCGAGCGTCTGAACTACTTCGCCATGGCTCTGCTCGGCCTGATCTTCGCTGTCGTCGTCACCCTGTTCTTCATCGCTGGCGCTACCATCGGTCAGACCATCGCTTCCGCCATCCCGACTTGGCTGCAGACCGGTCTCTCCGCTGCAGGCGGCATGATGCGCTTCGTCGGCTTCGCCGTCCTGCTCAAGGTTATGATGAACCGCGATATGTGGGGCTTCTTCCTCATGGGCTTTGGCCTCGCGCTCATCACCGTTGCCAACGATTCTCTGGCAACCCCTGCTCTGCTCATCCTCGCTCTCATCGGCTTCGGCATCGCTTTCTGGGACTTCCAGCAGCAGACCGAGCTGAAGGGTGCAGCTGTTTCTGACGGAGGTGACTTCGAAGATGGCATCTAATGAGTATGTGATCCCGGAGCACTACGAGGATCTCACTCCTGCTCCGCAGCTCGACCAGAAGACCCTCAACAAGATGGCTTGGCGCTCCTGCTTCCTGCAGGCATCGTTCAACTACGAGCGCATGCAGGCCGCTGGCTGGCTCTACTCCATCATCCCCGGTCTGGAGAAGATCCACACCAACAAGAACGACCTCGCGGCTTCCATGAGCCACAACCTGGAGTTCTTCAACACCCACCCGTTCCTTGTCACCTTTGTTATGGGCATCGTGCTTTCGCTCGAGCAGAACAAGGTTGACATCCCCACGATCCGCGCCGTCCGCGTCGCCGCTATGGGCCCGCTCGGTGGTATCGGTGACGCCCTGTTCTGGCTGACGCTCGTGCCTATCACGGCCGGCATCACCTCCAACATGGCCATCAACGGCAACGCCGCTGCACCGATCATCTTCCTGGTGATTTTCAACGTCGTCCAGTTCGCTCTGCGTTTCTGGCTCATGAACTGGTCCTACAAGCTTGGCACCAGCGCTATTGACGCTCTGACCGCCAACATGCAGGCCTTCACGCGTGCCGCTTCCATCATGGGCGTCTTCGTCGTCGGTTGCCTGGTCGTCACCATGGGTGGCACCCAGATTAACCTCCAGATCCCCAACGGCACCACCCGTGGCCTCTCCGCTACTACCGTGATTGTCTCCGAGAAGGAGGCCGAGAACTTCACCGGTATGGAGGGTATTGATACCGAGACCGCTGAGGCCGGTACCATTGCCATGACCGATGAGGACGGCAACGCCCTCACCGCTTCCGATGCCGACGGCAACGCTGTCGAGTGCGGCGTCACCGATCTGGGCAACGGCATGGAGTCCGTGACCTACGGTACCGTCACCGAGGATCCGGTCAACTTCTCTGTTGCCGACACCCTCAACACCATCGTCCCGAAGCTCGTCCCGCTTATGCTTACGCTGCTGCTTTACTACATGTTTGCTAAGCACAGCTGGACCCCGACCAAGGGCATTCTGCTGCTCTTCGTCCTGGGCATCCTGGGCGCTGGCCCGCTTGGTCTCTGGCCGAGCATCTGGTAAGGCTCTAGCTTGAGGGGTGTGTCCCTACGCGGCTCACACCCCGACCCCTTAAGCCATGTGTATGTTAAAAGCCGCGTGCTCGAAAGAGCGCGCGGCTTTTGTTTTCTTAATGATTCGGGTGTGGCAGACAGATAATGCATAACACCCTAGGTAGTTAGCCGAATTCGAGCAAAAGGGAGGATAGGATGGCGATCGGAGCGCGTAAGCAACCGCTGTACGATCAGCTGGTCGATATTCTGACCGAAAAGATTGACCATGAATATCGCGCCGGTGACATGATTCCTTCCGAGCGCGAACTTTCGGAGCGCTATGGTCTCTCGCGTACTACGGTACGCCTGGCTCTGCAGGAACTGGAGCGTTTAGGACTGGTGGTTCGGCAGCACGGTCGCGGTACCTTTGTGACCGACCGTTCGGCAAAGGCAACCAATCTTATGCAGTCCTACAGCTTTACCGAGCAGATGCGCGCGATGGGGCGCGACCCCGAGACCACGATTCTCGAGTTTTGCGAGATGGAGGCCGATAAGAATCTGGCCGAGCATATGGGATTGCGTATCGGCGATCGCATTTTTAAGCTCAAACGCCTTCGTTCTGCCGACAACATGCCCATGATGGTCGAACGCAGCTATCTACCGGTTCGTCAATTTCTGTCCCTAAAGCGACCGCTGCTGGAGCGTAAGCCGCTTTACGATGTGATTGAGCAAGACTTTCAGCAAAAGATACGCGTGGCCGAAGAGGAGTTCTATGCGAGCATAGCCCGTCCCACCGACGCCCACCTTTTGGGAATTGTCGAGGGCTCGCCTGTGCTCGATTTGGTCAGGACTACGTATAACGAGTCAAACGAGGTTGTGGAGTACACACTCTCGGTTGCTCGTGCCGATCAGTTTAAATACAAGGTTTACCATCAGCGTAGCGACTAGTGCTCGCATCGTTTCCATATGATGATTCTTTGCATTTAACTGGTTACTACCAGATAACCAACCGAAGTGTATAATTGCACGTCAGAGGATTACTTCTAGAGAGAGGTATTAAAAATGTTCGAGAAGAGTGTCGAGGAGCTCACCGAGCTCGGCGCCCAGATCACCACGGCCGAGATTGCTCAGCAGCCCGAGCTTTGGCGTGATACGCTCAACATCTATCGCGAGAACAAGGAGGCCATCGAGGCCTTCCTGGCCGAGGCTCGCGCTATGGGCGAGGGCCGTCTGTCCGTTGTCTTCACCGGTGCCGGTACGTCCGACTATGTTGGCGATACCTGCGCCCCGTACCTGCGTCACGCTGGCAACACTGATCTCTACGACTTTAAGCCCATCGCCACGACCGACATCGTGAGCGCCCCGCGCGACTTCCTGCGCGCCGAGGATCCCACGCTCGTGGTTTCCTTTGCCCGCTCTGGCAACAGCCCCGAGAGCCTTGCTGCCGTTGCCGTTGCCAAGGAGCTCGTCCACAACGTCAAGTTCCTCAACATCACCTGCGCTCCCGAGGGCAAGCTCGCCGTCGAGTCTGCCGATGATCCCAACGCGCTGACGCTGCTCATTCCGCGCGCCAACGACAAGGGCTTCGCCATGACCGGTTCTTATTCCTGCATGACCCTGCTCTCTACCCTTATTTTTGACACTGCCTCTGACGAGCAGAAGGCCGAGTGGGTCGAGACCATCGCCAAGATGGGCGAGGAGGTCATCTCCCGTGAGCCCGAGATCGCCGATTACCTGGCTGGCGACTTCAACCGCGTGACCTACTTGGGTTCTGGCTCCTTCGGTGGCCTTGCCCAGGAGAGCCAGCTCAAGATCCTTGAGCTCGCTCACGGTCTGGTCGCTACTTCCTACGACACCTCCATGGGCTATCGTCACGGACCTAAGTCCTTCGTCGACGATAAGACGCTCGTCTTCGTGTTCGTCAACAACGACGCCTACACCCGTCAGTACGACATCGACATCCTCAACGAGATCGGTGGCGACGAAATCGCTCAGCACACCATCGCCGTTCAGCAGGAAGGTGCCACCGTCTATGAGGGTGAGTCCTTCACCTTTAAGGGCTACGAGGCACTTCCCGAGGGCTACCTTGCTCTGCCGTTCGTGATGTTTGCCCAGGCTATCAGCCTGCTCAACTCCGTGCGCGTGGGCAACACACCCGATACGCCGAGCCCCACCGGCACGGTCAACCGCGTGGTTAAGGGCGTGACGATTCACCCCTTCACCGCTTAATCGCGTCCCCCTGTAAGGGCGCCCGTCCGCTCATAACGGCGGGCGGGCGCTTTTTGTTTTACGTGAGCTGGGTATAAGCATCACTACAGTCAACTGCTTTAGAAGCAAGGAGTGCATATGAGCACGTACGCAATTAAGGCTGACAAGTTCTTCTTGCCGGCAGGCCCGCAACTGGGCGGCTATCTTATGGTCGAGGATGGCGTCTTTGGCGCCTGGCAGGCCGACGAGCCCTCTTGCGAGATTAAGGACTACACGGGATCGTGGATCGCACCGGGTATGGTCGATACTCACATCCATGGCTTCTACAACCATTCAACTACCGATAACGATCCCGAGGGCATCGATATCAGCTCGACCGAGCTCGCCCGCCGCGGTACCACCAGCTGGCTGCCCACGACGTTCACCGATGGCGTCGAGCAGATCAAGGACGCCTGCGCCGCCATCGCTCAGGCGGACGAGGGTCGCGGCCCCGACTTCTGCGGTGCTCGCATTCAGGGCATCTACCTGGAGGGCCCCTTCTTTACCATGAAGCACGTGGGCGCACAGAACCCCGCTTACCTGATCGACCCCTCCGAGGAGGTCTTCGACCAGTGGCAGGAGGCTGCCGGCGGACGTATCGTCAAGAGTGCCATGGCCGCTGAGCGTGATGGCGCTGCCGCCTATGCTGCCGCCCTCAACGCGAAGGGCGTCGTGACCAGCATCGGTCACTCCGACGCTACCTACGATGAGTGCATTGCCGCCATCAATGCCGGCGCCAGCTGCTTTACGCACACCTATAACGGCCAGCGCGGTCTGCATCACCGCGAGCCCGGTGTCGTGGGTGCTGCCATGTCCACGTCCGAGACCTACGCCGAGATCATCTGTGACGGCAAGCACGTTAACCCTGCCGCCATCAAGGCGCTGCTGCAGGCAAAGGGCTGGCAACACACGGTGCTCATCACTGACTGCCTGGGCTGCGGCGGCATGCCCGAGGGCAGCTACACCAGTGGTGGCATGGACGTCATCATGAAGGACAACCTGTGCTGGCTCGCCGACGGCAAGAGCATTGCCGGCTCGGTGCTCACGCTTGCCCAGGGCGTCAAGAACATCGTTGACTGGGGCATCGCCAGCGCCGATATCGCCATTCGCATGGCAACCGAGGTGCCGGCACGCTCCGCGCACATCGAGGATAAGTGCGGCAGCATCATGCCGGGTCGCGACGCCGACTTTGTCGTGTTCGACCATGAGCTCACCCTCGTCGAGACGTATGTTGGCGGCCAGAGCGTCGGCAACGCCTTTACCGAGTAACGATAGAAAAAGACGGCGGGCCCGAATCTGCTCGGACCCGCCGTATGGGTTAAACGCTCAAAAGCACCTTAACAGTTACAGCTTGTTAGCGATCTTCTTTGCCGTGCGCTTAACGCCGGCCACCAGGCCTCCTGCAGGATGCTCCTTCTCGTATGCTAGGCGCTTCTCGCGCTTGGCGTACTCTTCGACGATGATGTCGCCATACTCGTCTTCGATCTTGTCGAAAAAGTCGACGGCGCCCTTAATTTCCTCAGCGGTCGGGTGTCCCTTTTGGACACCGCCGGCGAGCTTGAACGGACCCCACGTATCAAAGCCGGGGCAGCCGTAGACACCCATAAAGATGGCCTGCCTCATGCGGCAGATGCCATCGATATCCTTGCCGTACCACTTGTTTTTGCCACCGTAGGTCATAAGGCCAAACACCTTGTCCTGCGGCTGCAGCACGTTAGTGAGCACACGTGCCATGTCCTTGTCGATCTCGGAGTAATAGATGCCCGTGGCGACACCGATCAGATGATATTCGTGCAGGTTGGGATACTCGTTTTTACCGAGTGACTTCACGTCGAGGGTATCGATTTCGGGGTGCGCCTCGACGATGGCGTCCACGAGCTTTTTCGTATTGCCGTGATGGCGCGAGGCGTAGAGGATGATGGTTCGCATAAGAAGGCCTTTCAGCTGTAATTGCATCAATGTCTGTATGGTACCCCGTTACATGGGTGGGATACCGGACGCATCGATGAACGCGCTGGTTTGCCCTTTGGTTAGGGCCGAGACGGGTACTTGCGAGCAAAAAGCAGTTGTTCGAAAGGATGGGCAATGGAATACGCTCTCTCCAACGATTCGATTTCTATTAAGGTGTCCACGGCTGGTGGTTCGTTTACCTCGATCGAGGCCGGAGGTCGCGAGTATTTGTGGCAGGGTGATCCCGCCGTGTGGTCCGGCCAGGCACCGATTTGCTTCCCGATTTGCGGAGGTTTGCGCGATAACAGCGCCATGACGTTTGCCGGGCATCACGTGAAGCTCGCCCGCCACGGCTTTGCGCGCAAGCAGGAGTGGAAACTGTTGAGCCAGAGCGAGAACGAGCTGGCGATGTGCCTGGCTTCCGAGGATAATGCCGCACTGCTGAGCGATTATCCGTACCCGTTTAAGCTTGTCGCTCGTTATGCGCTCGAAGATACCGCCGTGCGCGTCTCCTATGAGGTGACCAACGAGGGAACCGAGGACATGCCGTTCTTTATCGGCGGTCATCCCGGCTTTAGGTGTCCGCTCGATGAGGGCGAGGCCTATACGGACTACGAGTTGCGCTTTGAGAAGGATGAGGCTGCGGAGCTCTGCACCGCCGTTCCTTCGACTGGCTTGATTGACGTTACCAACCGCTCCAAGAACCCCATGGTGGGAAAGACACTGTCTCTGTCACATGAGCTCTTCGATTTTGCGGAGACCATCTTTGATGTGCTCGAGAGCCGTCAGGTCACGCTTTCCAAGAAGGGCGAGGACAAAGGCGTTTGCCTGAGCTTTGAGGGCTTCCCGTATCTCATTGTGTGGAGTAAGCCCGAGGGCGATTTTGTGGCGGTTGAGCCTTGGGGCGGTCTTTCGACCTGCTCCGATGAGGACGACGTGCTTGAGCATAAGCGCGGCTGCCTTGTCGCCAAGCCCAAGGAGACCGTCGTTCGCTCGTTCACGATTGAGATTCTGTAATTCCGTTTTGTCGACTCGTATCGCGAGGCACAAGGAGCCTGCGAGATAAGGAGCTAAAAATGATCCTCACCGTTACGATGAACCCGTCTGTCGATACGCGCTATCAGCTCGATGAGCTCATTATCGACGACGTTAACCGTGTGACGCCCGAAAAGACCGCTGGCGGCAAGGGCCTCAACGTGGCCCGTGTGCTGGGTCAGCTGGGCGACGACGTTGTGGCAACCGGTCTGCTCGGCGGCCACATGGGCGCCTACATGGCTGAGCTCATGGACGCCAACGGTATTAACAACGACTTTGTGCCCATCAAGGGCGAGACTCGCATTTGCCTCAACATCCTCCACGCCGGCAACCAGACCGAGCTGCTCGAGAGTGGCCCGACAATTGCCCCCGAGGAACTCGATGCCTTTACCGCCAAGTTTACTGAGCTTGCAGGTAAGGCCGACGTTGTCACCATTTCGGGTTCTCTGCCCCGCGGTGTCGAGGCAGACTACTATGCCAAGATCACGGGCATTGCCGAGAACGCCGGCGCCAAGGTGCTGCTCGATACCTCGGGTGCTTCGCTCGAGGCCGCCCTTAAGTCCGAAATTAAGCCCGAGCTGGTCAAGCCTAACCTGACCGAGATCAACGGCCTTCTGGGCACGAGCTTTACCACCGACGATGTGGACGAGCTCCGCGCCGCGCTCGCCTCTGATGCCCGCTTCTCCGATATCCCCTGGGTCGTCGTGTCCATGGGCGCTGCCGGCTCCGTTGGCTTCCACAATGGTCGTGCGTTCCGCGCAAAGACGCCCGATATCCCTGCCGTTAACGCAACAGGCTCTGGTGACTCCACTATCGCAGGCTTCGCGCATGCCATCGCTGCTGGCGCAGACGACGAGACGGTGCTGCGTACCGCCAACACCTGCGGCAAGCTCAATGCCATGGATCCCATGACTGGCCATCTGGTCATGGACCGTTGGGACGAGGTCTACAACGGCGTTGTCGTGACCGAGCTGTAAGGGCTTGGGCGTCGGTCTCGGCATCGCTTGCTAGCTCATGTCGACGACAAGTGCGATAGCATTATGCCGGGGCGCGACGCCGACCCTGTCGTGTTCAATCCCGACCTTACCCTGGTCGAGACGTATGTGGGCGGCAACAGCGGCGGTAACGCTTTTTTCGCGTAGCCGCCAAAGAAACGATCCGAGAGGGGATTTAGATGATTTACGGTGCATTGGGCGATATCGAGGAGTACCGCGGAATGCTCAAGGGCCTCGACGTGCTGATCGACTGGCTCGAGGAGAACGATCCGGCGCAGCTCGAGGTCGGCAGCCATCCGATTCTGGGCGACAAGGTCTTTGCGAACGTCATGGCTCCCACGACGCGTCCCGAGGCCGAGGCTCACTATGAGACGCATCAGCGCTATCACGACCTGCAAATCGACATTGAGGGTCGCGAGGCCTTTAAGGTTGCCACGGGCAGCCTGACGCTGGTTCAGGAGTTTGACGAGAAGGACGACTACGATTTGGTCGATTCCGACGCCTCGATCGCCGGCGATCTTGCTGACGACAAGTTTGCGCTGTTTGTTGCCGGCGAGCCTCATATGCCCACGCTCGAGTTCTCGGGCGATGGCGCGCAGCCGGTCAAGAAGATCTGCTTTAAGCTGCTTGCAGATGCTTACTGGGAGGAGTAGCACGCTGCTCGGCTGAGCTGTTCGTTTTGCGAGCGTTATCCCTTGGAGGAACGCGCTTGGGCCCCGCTGATCGCGGTTCCTTTGGGGATTGCGGTTGGCGGGGCTTTTGTTGAGTAGGAGAGTTTCCGGCGGCGTTGTGCTTGGATTGGCGGAAGCGCGCCCGAAATCAGCAACAAAAAAGCCGCC
>CALKBB010000132.1 GCA_937989795.1 uncultured Collinsella sp.
GCGGTCCGTCTCATTTACTCAATTTGCTGGGATGGGTTGGGTATCATAGTGAAAGCGATTTCAACGACAGGGGTGCTCGTGGTAAAGATGAAAGATGTGGCCGAGCTGGCGGGCGTTTCGAGCGCCGCCGTCTCGCGCTACCTCAACGGTGGCTACATATCGACGGACAAGGCCGAGCGCATTAAGCATGCAATCGAGCTGACCGGATACGTGCGGTCCAGTCAGGCTCGCGCGCTGCGCACCGGCTCCACCAAGCTCATCGGCGTTATCGTGCCTAAGATCAACTCGGAATCTGTGAGCCGCATTACCGCCGGCATTGGCCAGGTGCTCGGTCGCCGTGGCTACCAGATGCTGCTTGCTAACACCGACAACGCGGCCGATCGTGAGCTCGAATACCTCGATTTATTCCAAAACCACCCGGTCGATGGCATTGTGCTGGTGGCAACCATGATCACCGACGAGCACCGTCGCGCGATTGAGTCGTGCCGCGTGCCCATTGTGTTGATCGGCCAACATGTCGAGGGCGCGGCATGTGTCTATCACGACGATTACGAGGCCGCCTTTGAGCTGGGTCATGCACTTGCGGGTCGCGTGGACGGCAAGATTGCCTATATTGGAGTTACCGAAGAGGACCGCGCGGCCGGTTATGACCGCCGTCGCGGTTTTGAGGCCGGGTTGCGCGCCGCGGGTAACCCACTCGATGCCGCCTTGATTCGCCTGGGCTCGTTTACGCTCGACTCGGGCTATGGTGCGGCGCGTGAACTGCTTTCCGTCACTCCCGATGTTTCGTTTATCGCCTGCGCGACCGACACCATGGCGGCGGGCGCGCTGCGTGCTATCGATGAGGTTCGCGGCATGGGCGAGGGCATACACCGCGTGAGCGGTTTTGGCGACAACGCGTTTTTGCGCGCGCTGACGGGCGGCATTCCCACCGTGCATTATGGCTACCTGACCAGTGGCGTCGAGGCGACCAATATGCTGATCAACACGCTCGATGGCGTGGAGGGGGAGAGCGGTCTAAAGACGCTCAAGCTCGGCCATCAGCTTATGAATGTCTAGGTCTTGGGCACGTCTGCCTGCCTCTCAGCCGCCTGTTTTTGCCGTAAAACTACCATTCGCTGGCTTTTTCCTACCGTTCACCCTACTATGAAAACGATTTTAGACATATGAAACTGAAATCGATTACAGTGTAAGTGTCAAAGATGGCCGGGTGCAAATGCGCCCGTTGGAGGAAAGGGAAGTCATGGACTACCGCAAATCAGCCCAAGAGGTGCTCGACAACATCGGTGGCGCCGACAACGTTGTTTCGGCCGCGCACTGCGCCACTCGCCTGCGCCTGGTGATTGCCGATAACACTAAGGTTAGCAAGGAGGCCATCGAGAATGTCGATGGCGCTAAGGGCGTCTTTGAGGCCCAGGGCCAGCTGCAGATTATTTTTGGCACCGGCACCGTCAACAAGGTCTACGAGGAGTTCATCGCGCTCAGTGGCGTCGAGGCTGCCACCAAGGCCGAGGTCAAGGAGGCCGCGGCGCAGCAGCAGAACATCTTTATGCGTGCCATTAAGGTGCTCGGCGACGTCTTTGTCCCCATCATCCCTGCCATCGTGGCTTCGGGCCTGCTTCTGGGCATTATGAGCGCCCTCAACTTTATGGCCTCCAACGGCTTTATCGCGCTCGACACCAATAACTTTATCTACAAGATTGCCGACCTGGTCTCGGGCACGTCCTTTGGCATTCTGCAGATCCTGATCGGCTACTCCGCCGCCAAGGCCTTTGGCGCCAACCCGTACCTGGGTGCTGTCGTCGGCGGTGCGTTCATCAACTCCTCGCTGCAGAGCGCCTACACGGTTGCCTCCGAGGGCGTTCAGACCATGGTCACCGTCATCCCCGGCGTGTACCGCTTTGAGTGGGTCGGCTATCAGGGCCATGTGATCCCCATCGTCATCGCCTGCGCCATTCTGGCCTTCCTCGAGAAGCGCCTGCACAAGATCGTTCCCGAGATGTTCGACCTCTTTGTGACCCCGCTCGTCTCGGTGTTCGTGACCGTACTCGTGACGCTCGTTGCCGTCGGCCCCATCTTTGTCTGGGCCGAGAACGCCATCCTCGGTCTGATCCAGGCTCTGCTGACCCTGCCCTTTGGCATCGGTTCCTTTATCGTCGGCCTGTTCTATGCCCCCACGGTCGTTACCGGTATCCACCAGATGTACACCGCCATCGACCTGGGTCAGCTCGCCCAGTACGGTGTGACCTACTGGCTGCCCATCGCCAGCGCTGCCAACATCGCTCAGGGTGGCGCCGCACTCGCCGTTGCCTTTAAGACCCGCGATGCCAAGATCAAGGGTTTGGCACTTCCTTCGGCCCTGTCCGCCTTCATGGGTATTACCGAGCCGGCCATCTTTGGTGTGAACCTGCGCTTCTTTAAGCCCTTCATCGCCGGCTGCATCGGTGGCGGTTGCGGCGCCCTGGTCTGCGCGCTCACCTCGCTTGCCGCTTCCGGTACGGGCGTTACGGGTATCTTCGGTATCCTGCTGTGCCTGGCCCAGCCCGTGCAGTACGCGATCATGTTTGCGGTCGCCGTGCTGGTTTCCTTTGGCGTCTCGTTTGTCCTGTACAAGGACGAGCCCAAGGCTTCCGAGCAGGCCTAAGAGCTTTTGATTGAGGGGTGCCCGCGGGTTGTATGCTCGCGGGCGTTTCCCGTATCTGGTGTCGATCTCTGGCGCCTTGTTACTTTCGATCCGTTAGGACTTTGATATGTCTAATGCACTTGGCCGCGACCTTGCAAAGCTGGTTGCCGCTGTTGACGCTGCCGCCTCTGAGTGCGGCCATGGCGCGTATGGCCAGCGCTTCCATATTATGCCGCCGGCGGGCTGGCTCAACGACCCCAACGGTCTTTGCCAGGCAGGCGGCGTGTTCCATGCCTATTTTCAGTATGCGCCGTTTGATGTCGAGGGCGGCGTTAAGGTCTGGGGCCATGCGACGAGTCGCGATCTTATGACGTGGGACTACGTTGGCGCCCCACTGCTGCCCGACGAGCCGTTCGATTGCCATGGTGTGTATTCGGGCTCCGCGCTTGCCGAGGACGGCCGCATTCGCGTACTGTACACAGGCAACGTTAAGCTTTCCGATGCTGACGGTACGTACGACTACG
>CALKBB010000133.1 GCA_937989795.1 uncultured Collinsella sp.
TTTCCGTTGCGCGCGAAGTCCTTCCGAGCATAGATCCTGCGCTGCTCAAGGCCCTGCCACGCCCCGATCGTGATGCGTGTCTGCTGAGGTTCAGGCGGGCACATCTCACGGTCAAGCAAATTGCCCGTATCACCGGTATCGGCGCCACAAGCGTAACCAAGGCCACCGCAGGCTGGAACGAGGCGGCGTGAGGCAGGGGCCGAACCGCTGCCGGCATGCGTTACGTCTGTCCCCAATGCATGAAAACACTCATGTAAGTCTGTCCCCAATGAGTGCAAAAAGGCGCCCTCATTGGGGAGGGCGCCTTTGGTAAGTTCTATATGAACGCGAGGTCTTTGACCCGGAGAGTCCGAGGTACTTGTTGGTAAGACCTTATTTAGGAGCGCGCAACCTTGCCGGACTTGAGGCAGGTGGAGCAAACGTTCATCTTGCGACGGTGACCATCGACGACGACGTAGACGCGCTGGATGTTGGGGCGGAACTTACGGTTGGTGACGCGGTGAGAGTGGCTGATGGAGCGACCGGCAACGGGGTGCTTACCGCAAACTTCGCAAACTTTGGACATAACTGACCCTCCTTGGGCGACAAACGAACATGTCGCGTTAACAAACAAGCCTGAACTATAGCACAGAAGCAGCTCCCTGTGCGTAATCTACACAGAGATATTTCTCTTTTGGCGATAGTGCTCACGCCACGGCCCTGGACGTAGATCCGATTTGCGTGCAGCAGAGGGGATTATGCCAGCTCGTGCGTACGTTTTCAAGCTTGTCCCACAAATATATATAGGTTTATTGAGCATTGGGCTCCGTTTACGGATTGCTCTGTATTTATGCTCGCAATTAAGCTCGAGGTTGGCTACACTATCCCTTGACCATTAAAGGGGTACGAGATACCCACATGGAATTACATAGCTGCCAAAGAGCAGCCCTTCCTGTGGGTGTCTGGTCCGCTTTAAGCGGTCGGGCATCTATTTTTTTGACTGTGTCAGCAGTCAAGACATGTGAGGAAGGAGATCGATGGGCACGACTTCCCCCAAGGCGGTCATCATGGACGAGACCGCCGTCAATCGAGCGATGACCCGCATCGCGCACGAGATTCTCGAGCGCAACGAGGGCTTTGAAGACCTCGCTCTGGTCGGCATCGTCACGCGCGGCGACCTTCTGGCAAAGAAGCTCGCCGAGGAGATCAAGGAGATCGAGGGCGTCGACGTTCCGCTCGGCAGCCTCGATATCAGCTTCTACCGCGATGACTACGCTACCAATTTCGCTCCCGCGATCCACGCCACCAACATTCCCTTCAGCGTCGATGGCAAACGCGTCGTTTTGGTGGACGACATCCTGTACACGGGTCGTACCATCCGCGCCGCTCTAGACGCCGTCATGGACCTGGGCCGTCCGAGCCGCATT
>CALKBB010000134.1 GCA_937989795.1 uncultured Collinsella sp.
GTGGTGCCCACCTCCGCCAAAGTTGGCCGCAATCTCGGAAACATCAAGATCGCCCTTGGAGCGCAGGTTGCCTCGTACCTTGGTATCGTCCTCGATGCCCTTAAGAAACAGGCAGACCTCGACACCCATCACCGAGCGCACCACATCGACCAGGCCGTCGCACTCATCAGAGGTGACGCCGCATTCCTTAAGGTCACTTTCGTACGCGTAGCTATACGCCACGCGCCCGTGCGCGACCGTCTTGATGCGACCCATGACGATGGACTTGAGGTGCAAGAACTCGACGCGCTGGCTCTGGTAGACCTCGAGCGCGACGCGTGCCGGATCGGCACCGTGCGCCACCAGACGCGAGGCGGCATGAAACGCTGCGGCGTCGGCGTTCTGATACTGAAAACGACCGGTGTCGGTGACCAGGCCGCACAGCAGGCAGGTAGCGATACTGTCGCTTGCGGTAATGCCGCAATCGGCCAAAAATCGGTCGATAATCATGGCGCAAGCAGCAGCATTGACGCACCTAAGGCTGACCTCGGCAAACTCCTCGCGTGCCGGGTGATGATCAAAGCAAGCCACGTGGGCCGAACGACGCAGGACCTCGGCGGAATTATTGAGGCGCTCGACGACCGGCACGTCTACCGAAATGAACAGATCCGGGTTGCCGGTGTAGGCAGATGCCGGCACCAGAAGATCGGCACCCTCCATAAAACGGTAGATACGCGGAACGGGATCGTCGTCTGCCAACAGCAGGGCGATGTCCTTGTCGGGAAACACCTTCATAAGCGAAAGGCCAAGGCCCAACACGGAGCCCAGGGCATCGCCATCGGGAGAGGTGTGACCCGAGATCGCAATGGAGGACGCATCCTCGATAAGCTCGAGGATGCGTCGTTTAATATCTGCAGACTCGCACGAGGCGAGATCGGCGGAATCAGTCATCTAAAGCTGCCTCCTGGGCGGCATCCGCTATCGGATAGCCGTCCTCGTCCTTTTCGATCGCAAGCGTGGCCGGAACGTTTTCCAGCGCACGCGTTATGCGCTCGGCCTCATCGGTCGAACGATCGATGCGAAAATCGAGCTCGGGCGTGACGCGCCAATCGAGCGACCGAGCCAACAGACTGCGGATGCGGCCCTTGGCGCTGGCGAGCGCCTCCATGACCTCATCGTAGCGGCTCGCATCGCACGACACGTATACGCGTGCGAACGAACGGTCCACCGCGACCTCGACCGCGGTCAGGGTGACCAGGTCGAGACGCGGATCGGAAACCTCAAAGAGCAGGATATAACCGAGCTTCTCGCGAAGCTGCTCGCCCAGACGGCGGGTTGCCTGCGTTTGCTTCATAGCGCTACCCCCTACTCGGTACGGGCAACCTGGTCGATGCGGTAACCCTCGATCTGGTCGCCGGGCTTGATGTCCTGGAAGTTCTCCAGGCCAATGCCGCCCTCGGAACCGCTCTTGAGGCTCTTGGCCTCGTCCTTGTAGTGGCGCATCGAGGCGATCTTGCCGTTGAAGACCACGATGCCGTCACGCACCAGGCGCACGGAATCGGTCGCGGCGATCTCGCCCTCCTCCACGCGGACACCGGCGGCGATGCCGACTTTGGGCACCTTGAAGGTGTCCAGGACGGTCGCGGTACCCGTGGAAACCTCGACCTCGGTGGGCTTGAGCATGCCGATACGGGCAGCATCGAGCTCCTCGAGGCACTTGTAGATAACGTCGTAGCAACGGATCTCGACGCCCTCGCGCTCGGCGGCGGAGCGGGCCTTGCCGTCGGGACGCACGCCAAAGCCGATGATGATGGCGTTGGAGGCATCGGCCAGGACGACGTCGGTCTCGTTGATGGCGCCGACGGCGGAGTGGATCGTGTTGATGCGGACCTCGGACTGATCCATCTTGTCGAGGGAGTCCTGAAGGGCCTCGATGGAACCCTGGACGTCGGCCTTGATGATCAGGTTGAGCTCCTTGACCTCGGCGTCGGCGATGGTCTCGAAGAGGTTCTCGAGCGTGACGTGCTTGACGCGACTCTGCTCCTCGATACGGGCCTTGAGCGAACGCTCGTCAGCCAGCGCACGAGCCTCGCGCTCGTCCTCGAATACGCGGAACTCGTCGCCGGCGTTGGGGACGGACTGCAGGCCCAAGATCTCGACGGCGTCGGAGGGACCGGCCTCGGTGACGGCGTTGCCCTTGGGATCGAGCATGGCGCGGACGCGGCCGTAGGTAAGACCGGCGACCAGCGTATCGCCCACGTGCAGGGTACCGCGGGTCACGAGCACGGTGGCAACCGAGCCGCGGCCCTTGTCGAGCTTAGCCTCGAGGACGTTGCCCGATGCGAACGTATCGGGGTTGGCCTTGAGCTCGAGCACGTCGGCCTGGAGCAGCACGGTCTCGAGCAGGTCGTCGATACCGATCTTCTGCTTGGCCGAGATGTTGACGAACATGTTCTGTCCGCCCCACTCCTCGGGGATGATGCCGTACTCGGTGAGCTCCTGGCGCACGCGGTCGGGGTTGGCGCCCGGCTTATCGATCTTGTTGACGGCGACGACGATGGGTACGCCGGCGGCCTTGGCGTGGTTGATCGACTCGATGGTCTGGGGCATGACGCCGTCGTCGGCAGCCACGATCAGAATGACGATGTCGGTCACCTTGGCGCCGCGGGCACGCATGGCCGTAAAGGTGGCGTGACCAGGGGTATCGATGAAGGTGATCTTGCGGTCGTTGATCATGACCTGCGAAGCGCCGATGGCCTGGGTAATGCCGCCCGCCTCGCCGGCAGCGACGCCGGTGTGACGGATGGCGTCGAGCAGGCTCGTCTTGCCGTGGTCGACGTGGCCCATGACGACCAC
The DNA here is from genome assembly GCA_937989795.1 of uncultured Collinsella sp. Lineage (GTDB taxonomy): Bacteria > Actinomycetota > Coriobacteriia > Coriobacteriales > Coriobacteriaceae > Collinsella. The sequence goes on from CALKBB010000134.1 coordinate 2,836, forward strand.
GACGGGG
>CALKBB010000135.1 GCA_937989795.1 uncultured Collinsella sp.
AAAAGAAACGAGCCCGCATCCCTTGGGGACACGGGCTCGAAAGCTCCATATGGTAGGGGCGGTGGGACTCGAACCCACAATCCTTGCGGCGAGAGATTTTAAGTCTCCTGCGTATGCCAATTCCGCCACGCCCCCGTGAGACTAGAAGTCTAGCACAAGCCGTCCGTTACGCGTTGACGGCCATCGAGTGTTGGCCCGACTTCTCCAGGAACTCCTGGAACTTGGCTTCGTCGCCCTTGTTCTGGTACTGCAGGGCCAGCAGGTACTCCAAGCGGCAGCGCTTGACCGGGTCGTCGCCGACATCCTCGAGCATGCGCTCCAGCTCGGGAATGTCGTTGTGGCGCTTGAGGATCATCGTGTCGTACATCAGCTGGCACTCGTGCGCAACTGCCTCGGCCTGACCGCCCTCAAAGCCCTTGATCTCGTGCAGCAACTCCTTGGACTTTTTGCGGTCCTCCTGGCCAACATAGTAGTTAAAGGCTTTGATCACCAGGTCGACGCGCTGCATCTTGGGGAGGTTGAGCCCCAGCAGCAGGTCGAACATCTCGCTGGCACGCTCGTGGTCCTCGCGCAGCAGATAGGAGTTCAGGCGCAGGTAGTCGCGGTTGTAGCGCGGGTACAGCATGCTGGTGAGTTTGCCGTCGAGCAAACGATCGAACTCGTCCCACTGCTTGGCGGCCATGAGCTGCTGCAGGCGTTTAAACGTGGTGCGTTTTTTGACGCTAAAGAACACCGACACGGCGATGCAGATGATAACGACGGCGGTCCAGAGTGTGCGAGAATCGGGCATATTAGGGTCCTTAGTCGCTCATAAAGCGAGCGGTATGACAACATGTACTAGATGTATTATACGCAGCGCGAAAGCAAACTGGCATAAAAGCTCATCGAGGCCGAGTGCCATCGCTCGCTGCGGTACACTTACCTAAAGTAAACCATGAAGGGAGACATTACCTATGAAGAAGATCGTTTTGGCTTGCGGTGCTGGCGCTGCTACTTCCACGCTCGTTGCCCAGAAGGTCGCCACCCTGCTCGACGCCAACGGTTACGCCGGCAAGTATGAGATTGTGCAGTGCGCCATCTCCGAGGCCAAGGACTACTGCGACGAGGGCGCCGACCTGCTGATCGCCACCACCGTTGCCCCCGAGGGCCTCACCTGCCCGTACGTGAGTGGCGTGCCCTTCATGACCGGCATGAACCGCGTCGCTGCTGAGAAGGCCGTTCTCGACGTCATGGCTCAGTAGGCGCTGACTGTATGAGTGAGCAGAACGCCAATCCGGTCGAGCTCTTTGACATGCGCGTTGCCCATGTGGGCATTAACGCTGCCGACCCGGCAGACGCCTTGGAGATCGCGGAGCTGTTCTCGACGATGATGAGCCTGCCCGTCATCGAGACCCCGGTTTCGTACTTTAACGATTCGCTGGTCGAGATCATGAAGCAGAACGGTCGTGGCACCAAGGGCCACATCGGCTTTGCCGTCAACGACATCGATGCGGCTGAGAAGTGGTTTGCCGAGCGCGGGCTCGAGGTCAACGAGGAGTCGCGCGCGCTGCTACCCGACGGTGGTACCAAGCTCGTGTACTTTAAGCGCGAGTTCGCCGGCTTCGCCGTGCACCTGTGCCGCGAATAGCGCACAAGCTGTCATAGCTAGCAAAAAGGGATAGGGCTGCGTGGCCCTATCCCTTTATTTATGCCGAGGGGCTTCCTACCGCGGCAGGCGAATCGTAAAGCGGCTGCCGACGCCCTCGACCGAGGTCACGCCGATGACGCCGCCGTGGCTATCGACGATCCACTTGGCGATGGCGAGCCCCAGGCCCGAGCCCTGCGCTCCGGCATCGTGCGCGTTGTCGGCACGGTAGAACCGCTCGAACGCGTGAGCTGCGGATTCCTGGTTCATGCCGATGCCTTCGTCCTCAACACTTATGTCGATCGTGCCCATGCCCGCATTGGGCGTTATGCCAAATGTGACGGTCGTTCCCGCATCCGAGTACTTGGCGGCGTTTTGCACGATCACGCGCAGAGCCTGCTTCACGAGCGCCACGTCAACGGGCGCATCGCAGCGCGGGTCGCTGACAAGCGCAGCGTCAAAAGCCAGCCGATACGTGTGCTCGGTATCGATCATCTGCGATTCTTCGCATACCTCGTCGACCAGTGCGGCCAGGTTGGTATGCGCACGCCGCAGGACCGTGCGCCCGGCATCGCCGCGCGCCAAAAACAGCAGCTGCTCCACGAGCTCCTGCATGTGCTCGCTTTCGGCCTTGAGGGACGCGATGGATTCCGCCAGCACGTCCGGGTCGTCTTTGCCCCAGCGGTCGAGCATGTTCACGTAGCCCTGAATCACCGCGATGGGCGTGCGCAGCTCGTGGCTTGCATCGTTGACAAAGCGCATCTGCTGCAGCTTGGCCTCTTGCATCTGGCGCAGCAGGCGGTTGAGTGCGACCTCGATGCTTGCCAGGTCGGCGTCGCCGGTGGTGACGCTCGGCGAGTCGACGCTCGCGCGCTCGATGGCTTGCTCCAGCGTTTCCATCTTGCCGCCGGAGAGCTGCATGCGGCCGAGCTCGTCCACGCGCAGGGCCAGGTCGTTGAGCGGCGCCATGGTGCGGCGCACACGGCGAGCGCCGCCGAGCATATCGAGCATGCTGATGACCTGCCAACCTACAACAACGATATAGAGGGGCCAAAGTGCGATGAGGTCCTGCGCGAGGGGGAAGGTCTTGGTGGTACGCGCAAGCTCGACGGTATAGGTGAGCGTTGTCAGGTCCCAGCCGCGCGCGGGCTTCAGCGACATGCCGCGAACGGTGGCGCCGGGGATCCATCCTGCGGTAAACGCGCTGTCGGGCAGTGTCTGGTTGTATCCATAGACGAGGATCGCCGCCGCAATCACCACCAGCAACAGATCGAGCCAGACGTAGCTCATCAGGCGGCGCCACATATAGCTCCAGTTGATGGCGCGGGCGATGGAGGTGACGCGCTTGGCCTCGGCGTTACGTGCGGCAGACATAGCCCACCCCGCGCACGGTCTGGATGATGCGGGCACCGCCGGCGTCCTCGATCTTGGCGCGCAGGTGCGCGATGTGCACGTCGACGTTGTTGGTGTCGCCCACGTATTCGTAGCCCAGCGCCTCGTGCGCAATGCGCTCGCTCGTGAGCACGGTGCCGGCATGTGCCATAAGCAGGGCGAGGACGTCGAACTCGCGGGCGGTCAGCACGATGGGCGAGCCGCCGACCGTGACTTCGCGGCGGTCGGGATCGAGCGCGACCGAGCCCACGGCGAGCGTGGCGGGGGAGAGCGAGGCGGAAACCTGGGTCGAGTCACTGACCGGGGGCATCGCAGTGGCGGACGGTCATGAAGATTTATCCGAAAGCGGACATTCAGGGGGATAAAATCGAAAATTTCGTAGCCGGATACGGCGGTGCGGTGCGGTTTATCAGCAGTCAGGAACCGAAATTTGTCTGGAGGGTGACAAAGAAGAAATTCAGCAATGCGCAGGAATATCTGGCAGGATTAAAAGCCCTGGTAAAGGATATGCAGCAGCTGACGTAAATCGGTTATAAAGCATTTTGGAAAGGATTCTTCTGAAAGGGGTTTGCATTTTGAAAAAAGTGTGCTATAATACGTTAAAGTTTAACGCTTTAAAGTGAAAAATAAAACAAAAGCAGATATTGGAGGAAAAGGAAATGGAACAGAAGGGCGAATTAATTTCGTACAGACCGGATATTAAGGTCGTTGATTGTACAATCAGAGACGGAGGATTGGTCAACAATTTTTATTTTGACGATGAATTTGTAAGAAATTTATATACCGCCAACGTGGCAGCAGGTGTAGAATACATGGAGTTCGGTTATAAGGCTTCAAAGGAAATTTTTGACGTTAAGG
>CALKBB010000136.1 GCA_937989795.1 uncultured Collinsella sp.
GCACCTCGCGACGCCCGAGCCCGCAGCCGTCGCCCCGCAAGACGACGAGCCTGTCGACCGTACAACCGAAGAACCCGCCACGCCTAACGCTGACGACCCAAGCAACGATGCCGACACCGTCTCGCCCGGCGATACGGCCGAGATTGACGTTGCCGCCGTGGAGGCCAAACTAAAGGACCCCGGCTCGACCATGAGTTTTGAGCCGCTGACCGACGAGCGCATCGAGACCGACTCGACCTACGACGCCGGCACGACCACGCAGCTCATGTGGGGCGCCCGCTCCGATGTTGGCTGCGTGCGCTCGCATAACGAAGACTCCTATCTGGTGCAATCGCCGCTCTTTTGCGTATGCGACGGCATGGGCGGCCACGCCGCCGGCGAGGTAGCCTCCTCCATCGCCGTCGAGACCATTGCCAAGACAGCGCCGCAGGCAGCCGACGCCGCACGACTGGCGGCCGCCGTCGAGGCGGCAAACGCCGCGGTCATCGAGGCTGCGCTCAACGGTTTGGGCAAGCCCGGCATGGGCTGCACGGCGACCTGCGCCTATATCAAAAACGACATGCTCGCTATCGCCCACGTGGGCGACTCGCGCGCCTACCTGCTCCACGAGGGCACGCTCATCCGCGTGACCCGCGACCACTCCTATGTGGAGGAGCTCGTGGATGCCGGCGAGATTACGGCAGACGAGGCGCGTGTCCACCCCAACCGCTCGGTCATCACCCGCGCGCTGGGCTCGGATCCCGCCATGTATGCCGACCACTTTACCCTGCATATCGAAGAAGGCGACCGCCTGATCCTGTGCTCGGACGGCCTGTCGAGCATGATTCCCGATAGCGATATCGAAAACATCGCCACACAGTCCTCGACCGCGCAGATTTGCGTCGACAACCTTGTTGACGCGGCACTGGTCGCCGGCGGGCACGACAACGTCACCGTAGTTGTCGTTGACCTGGTTGACGATGGCGTCATGCGCGAGGCAAAGCGCGTCCGCCGCCGCAACATCACCATTGCCGCCGTCCTGGGCATCGCTTTTGTGCTGGCGGCAGCTATCTGGGCCTACGCGGGCATCACCGGCTCGTACTACCTGGGCACCTACAAGAACACCGTCGCGGTCTACCGGGGCATTCCCGGCAAGCCGCTCGGCCTTAAGCTGCACTGGCTCGAGAGCACGACCTCCATCGAGCTGTCCGACCTGCCCGAAGACACGCAAAATCGCCTGAAGGCGGGTATTCAGCAGACGGGCATCGACGATGCGCAGGACACCATCTCCAAGTACCGCCATCAGATCGACGAGGAGCAGACCCGTCAGGTGATCGACGCGCAAACGATCCGCAATAACACCGATCAGAGTTCGACCTCCGAATCGGATTCCGAGAAAACCGCCGAACAGTCCGCCGAGGCCGAAGCCTCCGATAAGAATTAGAAAGGGAGTGCCGCTTATGAGTCGCCGTAATACCGAACTGCTCTTACTCATCGCCTCGGCGTTCCCCGTCATCCTGCTGTATGCGATGTACGTGCTCACCGCAGGCGCCGCCATCTCGTTTGAGACACTTGCCGTTCCGATCGGCCTCTTTGCCGCCTTCGCCGCGGCGCATATCGCCGTACGCATTCTGGCTCCCGGCGCCGACCCGGCCATCCTGCCCATCGTCTTTGTGCTTTCGGGCATTGGCATCACGTTTGTGACGCGTTTGGCGCCCACGCTCGCCATCTCGCAGCTCGTCATCCTGTTTATCTCGGTGGCGCTGATGGTAGGTACGCTTGCGCTGGTCAAAAACCTCGACGTGGTCATGCGCTACAAGTACACCTTTGGCATCATCGGCATCATCTTGCTGATGCTGCCCATCTTTATCGGCACCACGATCTCGGGCTCCAAACTGTGGATTCGCATCGCCGGCTTTACTATTCAGCCCGGCGAGTTCGCCAAGGTCTTTATCGTGCTGTTCCTAGCCGGCTACCTGGCCGAAAACCGCGAACTGCTCTCTATCTCCAACCGCAAGATCTTGGGTCTTAAGATTCCGCGCCTGCGCCTGCTGCTGCCGCTGTTCGCAGTCTGGGGCGTATGCCTGCTCGTCGTTGTCTTCGAACGTGACCTGGGCTCGGCCTTGCTGTTCTACACCATCTTCTTGCTGATGCTCTACGTTGCCACGGGTCGCTTCTCGTATGTCATCATCGGCCTTGCGCTCTTGGCCGTGGGGGCCGTGGGCGCCTACAAGTTCCTGTCGCACGTCCAGGTGCGTTTCCAGGTCTGGGCCGATCCCTTTAAGGACGCGCAGGGTCAGGGCTATCAGATTGTTCAGTCCCTCTTCTCACTGGCCGACGGCGGCCTTGTTGGCGTCGGCATTGGCAACGGTATGGCCAATAACATCCCCGTCGTCGAGTCCGACTTTATCTTCTCGGCCATCGGCGAGGAGATGGGCCTTTTGGGCGGTGGCGCCGTACTTATCCTGTTTATGCTCTTTGCCGTACGTGGTCTGACCACAGCAGCCCGCGCCAAGTCCGACCTTGCCGCCTTTAGCGCTACCGGTCTTACGGCCGCTATCAGCTTCCAGGCCTTCTTGATCGTTGGCGGTGTCACCCGCCTGATCCCGCTGACCGGCGTCACCCTACCCTTTATGAGCCAGGGCGGCTCCTCGCTGCTGGCAAGCTTTATCATCGTCGCGCTTTTGTTGCGCGCCGGTGACGAGGCAACCGGTCGCGAGGCCGAGCTCACCGGCACCGGCACCATGACCGCCATCACCGACGACCAGGTCGCCTCGGCGGCCTCCCCGACCGGCACGCGCTTCGCCACTTCGTCTTCGTATGCCCATGGCAGCCACTCCGCCGCCTCGCGCATGCGCCGTCGCCTGCTCGACACGCCCGAATCCGGCGTGCTCGGCCGCGTGGCGCTCGCCAACCGCCTGACCCGCGCCGTGTTCGCCTTTACGGCGCTGTTCGCCATCCTTATCGGCAACCTCACATATGTCCAGGTCATCAAGGCAAAGGACTATCAGGACATGCCGACCAACAACCACACCATCGCCCGCTCCAAGTACATCCAGCGCGGCTCCATCATCACGTCCGACGGCGTGACGCTGGCCGAGTCGCTGCAGCAGGAGGACGGCACCTACGCCCGCTCCTACCCCAACGGAAACATGGCCGCTCACGTGGTGGGCTATGTAAGCCAGCAGTACGGCACCGCGGGTGTCGAGAGCGTCATGAACGACACGCTCACCGGCTCCAAGGATTACTCCAGTTGGAACAACGCCCTCGCGTCGCTCGCAGGCCAAAACCAACCGGGCAACACCGCCAAGCTCACCATCGACTCGCGCATCCAGACGGCTGCCGAGCAGGCGCTCAAGGGCTTTAAGGGCGCTGTAGTGGTCATCGACCCGCGTACCGGCGCGGTGCTCGCATGTGCCAGCTCGCCCACCTACGACAACACCAACATCGATGCCCTGCTGCAGACGGGCGGCGGCGAGGACGGCTCCATGTACAATCGCGCCATGGACGCGCTGTACACGCCGGGCTCCACGTTTAAGGTCGTTACGCTTTCCGCGGCACTCGAGACCGGTACCGCCAGCCTTACCAGCACCTACCAGGCGCCCGGCTCCATGGACATCGGCAACGCACCGGTCACCAACTATGCCAACGAGAGCTACGGCACCATCAGCCTGCTGCAGGCCTTTGCCGTGTCCTCCAACGTCGTCTTTGGCCAGGTGGCAAACGAAGTTGGCGCAAACACGCTCGTACAGTTTGCCAACGCCTTTGGCTACGGCCAAAAGCTCGGCCAGGACCTGACCTCCGCGGCCTCCATCATGGCCGACCCGTCGCTCATGACCGAGTGGGAGACCGCCTGGGCCGGCGCCGGCCAGCCTGTCGGCATGGACCACACGCCC
>CALKBB010000137.1 GCA_937989795.1 uncultured Collinsella sp.
AGCAGCTTCCATGTCCTCCAGGCGGCCGTTGGTGCAGCTGCCGATGACCACCTGGTCAATTTTGATCTCCTTGCCCTCGCTGGCAAGGTGGGTGTTCTCCGGCAGGTGGGGGTAGCTGACGGTGGGCTCCAGAGCGGACAGGTCGATCTCAATGGTCTTTTCGTATTCGGCATCCGGGTCGGCTTCGTAATACACCGGCTCACGCTGGCTGCGGCCCTTGAGGTAGGCTTTGGTCACCTCGTCCACCGGGAAGATGCCGTTCTTGGCACCGGCCTCGATGGCCATGTTGCAGATGCACAGGCGGTCGTCCATGGTAAGACCGGCAACGCCCGGGCCGGTGAACTCCATGGATTTGTACAGCGCACCGTCCACACCGATCATGCCGATGATGTGCAGGATCAGGTCCTTGCCGGAGACGCGGGGGCCGAACTTGCCCTTGAGCACGAACTTGATGGCAGAGGGCACCTTGAACCATGCCATGCCGGTGGCCATACCGGCGGCCATGTCGGTGGAGCCGACGCCGGTGGAGAAGGCGCCCAGTGCGCCGTAGGTGCAGGTGTGGCTGTCCGCACCGATGACGCAGTCGCCCGCGGTCACGATGCCTTTTTCGGGCAGCAGGGCGTGCTCGATGCCCATCTGGCCCACATCATAGAAGTTGAGAATGTCGTATTTGTTGGCGAACTCGCGGCACTGCTTGGACTGGGTCGCGCTCTTGATGTCCTTGTTGGGCACGAAGTGATCCAGCACGATGGCGATGTGCTCTTTATCGAACACGCTGTCGAAGCCCGCGCGCTGGAACTCGTTGATGGCGACGGGGGTGGTAATATCATTGCCCAGCACGATGTCGAGCTTGGCGTTGATGAGCTGCCCGGCCTTGACCTCGGCCAGACCGGCATGTGCGGCTAAAATCTTCTGCGTCAGGGTCATTCCCATGGTGGTACTCTCCTTTTATCTTAGGCTTTCCTCCATACAACCTCTCAGTCTCGCTGCCGCTCGACAGCTCCCCTAGTAGGGGAGCCTCTGGCGAAACCGGAAACTTTGCGGGGACTGCCAAGGCCTCCCCTACTAGGGGAGGTGGCAATGCGAAGCATTGACGGAGAGGTTGTACAGAGAAGATGCTTTTCTTTATTTGCTGTTAATGGCAGATACCAGCGCCTTGATACCGGCCACGATGATATCGGTATCGGTGCCGGCACCCCACGTCATGCTGCCGTCGCCCCATGAGAGGCCAACATAGGAGGCGGCGCGGGAGGTGGAGCCTTCGTCAAGGCTGTGCTCGGAGTAGACTTCGAGGTGGAAGTCCATGCCGGTAGCGCTCTGGATGGCGTTGGCCACGGCGTCCAGACGGCCGTTGCCCACCGAGGTGACCACCTTGCGCTGGCCGTTCAGGTCCAGCGTGACGGTGGCGGTGATGCCGTTGACCTGTGCGAAGTGGGCCTCCACAACGGAGAGCGGCTTTTCCTTGTTGAGGAAGTTCTCCTCAAAGATGCGGAGCACTTCGGCGGCGCTAAGCTCTTTGTGGCTGTGGTCGGAGACGTTCTTGACCTTGTAGCCGAGGTCTTCGCGCATCTTCGGGGGCAGGTTGTAGCCGTAGTTCTGCTCCAGCACGAAGCCGATGCCGCCCTTGCCGCTCTGGCTGTTGATGCGGATGACGTCTGCATCGTAGGTGCGGCCGATGTCGTGGGGG
>CALKBB010000138.1 GCA_937989795.1 uncultured Collinsella sp.
GCCAACGGAGGCGGGCGTCGCAACTAGGGAAGCGGTGCGCTCGCTGCGTCCATCCCACACGCGTGGCGCAGCGAGCGCATCGCCTCAACGAGGATGACGCCGGCGATAGCGACCGTAATTGCCACATCGAGCGGCGTGTTCACAAACCAGAGCAACGTCATGAGATACGACCCGGCATTAAAGGCAAAGTGCAGCAGGATCGTGTAGCGGAGCTTTCCGGTCGTCACGAGCACCCAGCCAAAGACCAGACCAGCGGCGCCGGCGTAGCAGCCCTGCACCCAGTTCATATGCATAAAGCCAAAGATGGCCGCCTGCAGCACAATCGCCGCGGCGATACCCCACGTGCTTGGGGCCGCCCAGGGCACCATGGCGCCGCCTTGCGCGCTCGCACGACGCCGGCGCTTCCAAAGTGGGCGGCACTGCGGATTAAACGCTCGGAGCGAAAACTCAAAAATGATGCCGCGCACCAGCAACTCCTCGCAAAACGGAGCGCCGAGCACCGTGGTCAGGACGGCCAGGTAGCTCGTGTCGCCCATGCCCGTTTCCTCGACAAGTTCACTGTAATCGGCCGCGACCTCGGGCAGCAGCGACAGCACGCCATCGCATAGGTAGCTAATGACCACCTGCATGGATAGGCCGATCACTATAACGCAGACGATGCGTTTCCATGCAGCATTTGCTCCCCCGCCAAGCGGGCGCACGCCCTGCCAGCGCGCGATAAACGACCGCGGCCACAAATAACGCCACCACAGCAACGCCATCAAAAACGATGCCGTCTGTGCGGCGGCTTGAAACCATTGAATATCGAGATTCTCGATCGGGAAACCCGTCAGCGCCGACACGATGTCCAGCACGGAGAACAGAACCATACTCAGGGCAATATCGGCAGCGACGACGCCAAAACAGGCAAGCGCCCAAACCAGCGCATTGAGCATGCCAACCTCCTCAAAACCCGGCACTTAGGGACGTTCCTTAACTGCCGGCAGAAAAGGAACGTCCCCAAGTACCGGCAGTTTGGGACAGTCATTGTTGATGAGAATCGGGCGCAATGCCAAAGGCCCCGTTGGACGAGATGTCGAACGGAAAGGTGCCACAACGATTGAACGCGGCGATAAACATGCGAATGGCGTTGGACGGCGTGGTACCCACAAGCTGAGTTGCCGCCGCGAAGGCTGCCTTTTCTTCGGGCAAGACCTTCGCGACAACCGGGGTCATGTGTTCTGCCATGGCGCTTCCTTTTTGAAACGACGGTGGTGCGGATAGATGCGGGCCACGCGGCTGGGCGACGGGCTGTGAAGGCAACCCGATTGGCCCGCATCCGGAGTTTGTTTCTGCGGCGTTGGTATTACTTGGTATTCCTAAGTATTACCCCGCAGATAGAATACCACACCAGACCCCGTGGGGACGGAGGAAAATGGATCATTTTGTTGCTGAGTTAGTTTTTAGAGCGTGATGATATCCGAGATATCGAGGGCCTGAGCGTCGGCAGCATCGTGCGTGGCAAGCAGGAGCATGCGGCCGTCGAGCAGGTCGAGCACAGCTTCGGCGCATGCGTCGCGCGCAGCGGTATCTAAACCGGTAAAGGGCTCATCCAGAATGACGGCGCCGCCCGGGCACAGCAGGGCTCGAGCAATCTCGACGCGACGGCGCTGCCCGCCCGAGAGCTCGGCCACACGAGCATGTACATCGACCCCCGGCATCAGCAGGCGCAACAGGGCTGCGGCACTCGAGGCGTCCATGCGCGCATCGGCACACACCAGCACGTTATCCAGCGCCGAGGCGGACTCGACCAAGCGCGCGTCCTGAAACACCATCGAGCACGGCGCGCACTCCCCCGCTGCCAATGAAAGCAGCGTCGACTTGCCCATGCCCGAAGCGCCCATCACACAGATACGC
>CALKBB010000139.1 GCA_937989795.1 uncultured Collinsella sp.
AAAGATTGGGGAACTAAGCCCTCGTCCCTCCCAGGTTGACCTACTCGAGGTTGTCGCCCTTGTGGCGTTAGGTCTAAAAAAATAAGAAGCCTTCGCGCTGCGGAATGATTTTGGAAACTAAGTACGGGGACCCGCCCAAGCCGTCCTGCTCGATCGCCCTTGTGGCGTTGGGGCTGAAGGGGTGGGGCGCGAGGGGCGCTTTGTTGATGAGGGGTTAGTATGCCCGGGCTTGGTTGGGGAATGACTTGTTTAGGGATGCTTGGAGCTTTTCGAACGATGCTCGCAAGTTGTGGCTCTGGTCGGTTGAGCGTTTGGCTTTTGTGGTGGGGGAGTCGAGGAGGCCGTTTCTCTGTGTCGGGGGGAAGGAGAAAAGGTCTGCATGTGTTAGGGATGGCTGCTGTGCTGCGTCATTGGAAGAATGCATGCTTATGCGGCCTCCTCGATGTCCACCAAAAGGTTGCGCACGGGGTGTGCTGCTAGGTCCCGTGCGTTGGCAGTATTATGCCGCGGCTGTTGCAAAGAAGCGCTAAAGAAAGGCTTAATGAGGTTTGCGATTACGGTGAAACCGCAGGTGAAAGCTATCGAGTAACACCTTTGAAAGGTTTTGAGCTTAAGGGCTTTCTAAGGTTTGTGGCATGGATGTGGCTCGCCTGTGTGGGGCGTGTGGACGGCTCGTTCTTAGCGCTGCGGCTCTGCGGCCCGCACCCGCTCGATGACCTTTTCCATGGTGGCATCGATGCGGTCTTTCTTGAGCTCACATTCCCAGACGGTGATGGGCGTCCAGCCCATTTGGGTAAGTGCGTTGATGGCTGCTCGGTCGCGCTCGACGTTGCGACGGAACTTTGCCTCCCAAAACTCAACGTTGCGCTTGGGCTGGCTGGGGCTGCACTTGGGGCAGCGGTGCCAAAAGCAACCGTTGACGAAGATGGCGATCTTGCGGCCGGGGAAGGCGATGTCGGGCTTGCCGGGAACCTTCCATTCCAAGCGATAGCCCGTAAGACCTGCTGCCCGCAGGCGCTGGCGAACGAGCAGCTCGGGTTTGGTGTTGGCGCGCTTGTTGCCCTTCATGGACTTTTTGATGGCGGCGCGACGGCGGACCAGTTCGCGCTCGTCAGCGGAGAGGTCCGAGGTATCGATGCCGTCGAGCAGACCGGGCTTGGGACGCTTTTTGCTGCGGCGCTTAGGTGCGCGCTTGGGCTTGGAAGCGGGCTCGTCGGTCGTGGTGGCCTCGGCGTCGTTGGCAGTGCTGTTGGCCTCGAGCCGGTCTTCCTTCAGCTCGATCAGGGCATCAATGAGCCCCTTGTCGGCGGGCATCCACTCAACCGTGGCAAGCGAGGTGCGCGGAATCCAGCGGATATCGAGTTGGCGGTCGTGCTTCTGGGGTTCATCGGATTCATCGGCGAGCGAGCAGTAGTAGCACTCCATGGAGAGATGGAAATCGGGGTAGTCGTACTCAACGGTATAGAAATCGCGCAGGTTGGTGACTTTTACCTGCAGCTCTTCCATGAGCTCGCGGCGTACGGCGTCCTCGGGCGTCTCGCCGCGCTTGAGCTTGCCACCGGGGAACTCCCAAAGTCCCAGCATGTCGCCATAGCCGCGCTGCACGGCAAGCAGCTCGTCAGATCCTTCCTTGCGAATGATCCCAGCGGCAACATGAACAGTCTTCAACTGGAGTCCTCTCTCAACAACGACACATGGCAGGGTAGTCTTTTTGGGACGGGGCTTTTTTAGCTGCCCTATGTCAAATGCGGCCTCATGCTTCGAAGGCTTCGGATGGGGTAGCTAAAAAGCCCCGTCCCAAAAAGACTACCCCTACCTTACACAACGGTAAGGCAAGCGTAAGCCATATCGATGGTAGCCGACTCGTCTTCTTGCGACTATAGATGCCGTAGACTAATTGCAAGAAAGGACTCGGTATGCAAACCACGCACATGGCGACCCCGGTACTGGAGGCCGCGCATCTCGAAAAGGTATACGGAGCGCTGGGCAACGTGACCCGCGCGCTCAACGACGTCAGCTTTACCGTCAACCGCGGCGAATTCGTCGGCATCATGGGCGCTTCGGGCTCGGGCAAGTCGACGTTGCTCAACTGCGTGTCGACCATCGATAGCGCCACGAGCGGCACGATCCGCATCAACGGGCAGGACGTGACGCGCATGAAGCAGGCTAAGCTTTCGCAGTTCCGCCGCGAGGAGCTCGGCTTTATCTTCCAGGACTCCAACCTGCTCGATACGCTCACGGCACGCGAGAACATCGCCCTGCCGCTCACCATCGCCCGCACAAACTCGGCAGAGATCTCGACCCGCGTGCAGGATGTGGCAGCGCGCCTGTCCATCAGTCAGGTGCTCGACAAGTATCCCTACCAGATGTCCGGCGGGCAGCAGCAGCGCGTTGCCGCGGCTCGCGCACTCGTCACCGACCCCACCATGATCATGGCCGACGAGCCCACCGGCGCCCTCGATTCCAAGAGCGCCCGCCTGCTGCTCGAGAGCCTGGAGGCCCTTAACCGCCGCCTGCGCGCCACGGTGCTCATGGTCACGCACGACAGCTTTGCCGCCAGCTACACGAGCCGTGTGCTGTTTATTCGTGACGGCAAGATCTTTACCGAGCTGCGCCGCGGCGATACCGACCGCCGAGAGTTCTTCGACCGCATTATGGAGGTCGTTGCCATGATGGGCGGTGAGGGCTCCGATGCTCTGTAAACTCGCTTGGGGCAACGTCCGCCGCGCCGGTCGCGACTGCCTTGTCTACCTTTTGACGCTCACCTTGGGCGTCACGGTCTTCTATGCCTTTAACACCATCTCGATGCAGGTCGACATCGCCGGAATCGATGAAAAGGGCTTAGCGCAGGTAATGGGCAGCATGCTCGGCAACCTGACGTACTTTTTGGCCGGTGTCATGGCCTTTTTGATGGTGTATGCCAATAACTTCATCATGAAACGCCGCAAGAAGGAGTTTGGCCTGTACCAGGTGCTCGGCATGGGGCGCGGGCGCGTCGCCACGATCATGGCGCTCGAGACCGTGATCGTCTCGGTCGTGGCCTTTGTCGCCGGCATTGTGCTGGGTATGGGACTCTCCCAGCTCATGACGTTCTTTACGGCCTCGCTCTTTAAGACACAGATCGCCAATTTCCACTTCTTTTTCTCGGTGCATGCGTTCAATCTGACCCTTGCCTGCATGCTCGTAATGTTTGTGCTCACGCTACTGCTGAACCTTCGCGCCGTGCGTCGTACCAAACTCATCGAGCTTATGGGTGCCGAGCGTCGCAACGAGAGCATCAAGACACGCAACCCCTGGATCGCGATTGCCATCTTTGCCGTGGGCGTGGTGCTTGTGGGCGTGGCCTATTACCGTCTGCTACGTGATGGGTTCCCGCTAACCGCGACGGACAGCAAGCTGCAAGAGGCCATGAACCAGTTTGGTATTACAACCGCTATGGTTACCGTGGGCACCTTTGCCCTGTTCTGGGGACTCTCGGGCATGCTCATCAAGCTGCTGCAGAGCCTGCGCGGCGTGTATTGGCGCGGCCTCAACATGTTTACCGTGCGCCAGCTTGCGGCCAAGGTCAACACGGTGTGCTTTTCGATGGGCGTCATCGCGATGCTCCTGTTTTTGGCCATCACCTCGGTGACGTGCGGTATATCGATTGCCAACGTGATGAACGAGAATCTGGAGCGCTATAATCCGGCCGATATGTCGCAGACGTATGTTTATTACACGCCCGATACGCTCGACTTCTACAAAGAGTCTTTCAATCCGTCTGAGGCCGATCGAATGGTGCTGGCCGATAGTACGGTCGATTTGTACTCCGCATGGCACGGCGATCGTATCGATCACGATAACGTTGCAGACGGTATTAAGGGCAAGTCGGCGGACAACAACGACGAGACCGGCAAGAAGGTCAATATCGCCGATGTTGCCGGTGAGCATGTGCAGATCGATTCGTATCTGAGTTACCCGCTTGGCGGCTCGGATCCTTCGGTGACTCCAAGTGAGATGTGCAAGACCATGGGCGAAAAGCTTCCCAAGGCGTTCGGGGGTAGCAATGCCGATACGATGGGTCTGTTTGTGACGCCGGCGAGCCAGTACAACAAACTGCGCCAGATGATGGGCGAGGAGCCGGTGCACATCGGTCACGACCAGTATCTGCTCACGTGTGATATGGGCGGCGAGCTGGTCGACCTGTACACCAAGTATATGGCTGGCGGCCATGCCCTTACCTTGGGCGGGCATACGCTCAAGCCCGCAACCGATAAGTCGGACGAAGATACGGCGGCCATCGCCAACTCGGCGATGGGCAGTAATCCGGGTACCGTCGTCGTTGCCGACGAGCTGTTGTCCCAACTTAATCTGCAGCCGTATTCCAGTAGCCTGCTCGTTAACTACAAACAGGGGATGGATACGACCGAGGCAGACGAGAGCATTAAATACACTGTGCTCGACAATCTGCTCGTTGACGGCAAGGAGTCGGGGTCGTGGGGAACCTTCATCACACGCTCCGAGATGTACACGCAAGCAGCGCAAATGAATGGTCTTATTAGCTACCTAGCCATCTACATCGGCTTTGTATTGGTCGTTGCATGCGCGGCGATTCTGTCGATCCAGCAACTCTCCAACGTGGCCGACGGCAGCCGCAGCTATCGTGTGCTGGCACAGATCGGCTGCGACGACCGCCAGATCCGCCATTCGGTGATGGCGCAGCAAGCGGTATTCTTCCTGTTCCCGCTGGCAGTGGGCCTGGCGCACTCCTTTGTGGCACTTAAGGTGATCATCGAGCTGGTGAGCATATTCGGAAATATGAGCATCGGCGGCACCGTGGGCCTCACCTGTGCAATCTTCCTGGCAGCCTACGGAGGCTACTTCCTGGTGACGTACCTCATGAGCGCTGGCATGGTGCAAGCTGCCATAGCCACCCGTTACAGCGAGTAACTCGTTCAGCTTGGAATTATCGTAGGTTGAGCATAAGTCAGACACTATGACCCAATCCAGGGGCACGGAAACGACAGGAGCCCCCGCTCGTGACCGCGGGTCGGGGCTGCGACAATGTTGTTGAAGTGCCAGAGGCGCAGCCGCGCCGCAACGAGGTTGGGAGGCTCCCGTGCCTAGATATTCTACCGCCTTCGGAATGGACGTACACCTCAGGTCCACCACCGTCTGCGCGCTCGACGCGGAGACGGGCGAGGCCGTGACGAGGAGGTTCCGCGGCAACCCCTGGGGCGAGGTCGCGGAGTGGATGTCGGGCTTCCCCGGCCCGTCGCTCGCCGCCTACGAGAGCGGCTACCTCGGCTTCGCCCCGCAAAGGGAGCTCGCCGGGCTCGGCGTCGAGTGCGTCGTCGCCGCGGTCTCGAAGATCCCCAGGTCGGCCGCCGACTCGGCCTCCAAGAACGACAGGAACGACGCCGCCAGGATGGCCAAGGCGATACTCGCCCACGACATCTCCCCCGTATGGGTCCCCTCCCCCGAGGTCGAGGGCATCAGGGACCTCGCCGGCGCCTACGACGGGGCGACCGCGCGCCTGGCGACCGCCAAGCAGCGGCTGCTCGCCTTCCTCGCAAAGCGGGGGTTCGTCTACGGCGGCACCACGCCCGCCGGCAACCCGAGGAAGTACTGGACCTACGACTTCCTGAGGTGGCTCGACAAGGTCAGGCCGGAGGACGATGGCGGGGTTCGGACGCTCGCCGCCCTGAGGAACGAGGTCGAGGCCGCGGCGGAGGCCCGGGCGGACCTGCTCTCCGAGTACAGGGCCGCCGTGGATGCCAGCCCGATCGCCGCGGAGGTGGCCGCCCTCCAGTCGATCAAGGGCTGCGCCTTCGCGCTGGCCGCGGCCTTCTCGGCCGAGGTCGGCGACTTCACGAGGTTCCGTTCCGGAAGGCAGGTCACGGCCTATTTCGGCCTCGCGCCGAGTCAGAGGTCGAGTGGCGACTCCGTGCGGCTCGGAGGCATCAGCGGTGCGGGCAACGCGCTCGTGAGGAAGCTGGCCGTTGAGGGCTCATGGTGCTACGCCGCGGCACGGCACCAGCCGAAGCTCATGCCGAGGGACACGGGCGTGCCCCTCGAGATAAGGATGCACGGGAGGAAGGGGTCCGAGCGCCTGCTCCGGCGCCGCGAGGAGATGCTCGCCAGGGGCATGCCCCAGGCGAAGGCGAACGCCGCCACCGCCGCCGAGCTCGTGAGGTGGCTGTGGGCCCTCGGCGCGATGTGCCGGGAGGCAACCGAATAGACATAGCCCCCGTCCCGGCGAGCCGGGCAGCCTTCGGGGATACCCCCGCTTTCGCTGGGCGCGCGGCAGCGGCCGCATGCGCGTAGTCAGACTTGGGGAGCCCCGCCGAAGGAGAGGATTGCGGGCCGCCGGAGCGGTATCCGCGGATATGAGACTGAGCCGAAGGCGTCGACGACATGCCGGGGGCGGACCGGGACGGGTTCAACGGCAGGCCCCGCCGACCGATTGCAAGCGGTCGGCGGGGCCATTGTGGCTCTTGACAGCGGATTGGGTCATATGAGCGAAAACCCGCCAGAGCGAGCAAGGTGCCTTGAAGCGAGGCGGCATTGACCTTTTGGTCATGCCGTCGAAGCTGAAAGGCAGATTGCCGTTCTGGCGGGTTTGCAGCGTCGAGTCGTTACGCGGTTTGGTAAAACCGCGTAACTAAATACGTTCCGCGATCTCGTGGATGAGGTAGTCGGTCTTTTCCCAGCCCAGGCACGGGTCGGTGATCGACTTACCAAAGACGCCGCCGTCGACCGGCTGGTTGCCATCCTCCAGGTAGGACTCGATCATAAAGCCCTTGACCAGCTTGGAGATGGACTCGTTGCGGCGGCAGCTGTCGAGCACCTCCTTGCAAATGCGATACTGCTCCAGCGGACGCTTGCCCGAGTTGTCGTGGTTGCAGTCGATGACCGCTGCCGGATTGGCATAGCCGGCGTGCTCGGTATAGCGCTCGGCCAAGCGCTCCAGGTGCTCGTAGTGGTAATTGGGGTAGGTGCGACCGTCGAGGCCGATGTAGCCGCGCATGACAGCGTGCGCAAGCGGGTTGCCGTCGCACTCGACCTCCCAGTTGCGGAAGATGAAGCTCTGGTGCGCCTGCGCGGCGTAAATGGAGTTGAGCATAACGGTGGTAGAGCCGGCAGTGGGATTCTTCATGCCGACGGGCACCGAAATGCCGCTCGATACCAGGCGATGCTCCTGGTTTTCGACCGAGCGTGCGCCCACGGCAACATAGCTCAGCAGGTCAACGAGGTATTGGTAGTTGGACGGATAGAGCATTTCGTCGGCGGTGAAGAAGCCCGTTTCCTCGATGACGCGCAGGTGCATGTGGCGGATGGCCTTGACGCCCTCGAGCAGGTCGTCGGGAGCCTCGGGGTTGGGGTTGTGCAGCAGACCCTTGTAGCCGGTGCCCTTGGTGCGCGGCTTATTGGTGTAGACGCGCGGAATGATGATGAGCTTGTCCTTGACCTCCTCGGCGGTCTTGGCCAGTCGGTTCATGTACTCGAGCACCGAATCCTCGCGGTCGGCAGAGCACGGGCCGATGATGAGCACCTTACGTGCGTCCTCGCCGGTAAAGACTTTGGCGACCTCGGCGTCAAATGCCTGCTTTTTGGCGGTAAGCTCGGCAGAAAGCGGCATTTCCTCGCGGATCTCCATGGGGATCGGCAGCCTGCGTTTGAATTCCATGGCCATAGGGGTCTCCTCAATCTATAGAAAGAGCAATAAGCGTGTTGTCGAATGCTCGGCATTATCCGCTGTCGCACGCTAAAGTGCAAGTCCTTGTCACCCCGAAACCTACCAAAAAGAGACAGGTTTATTTTGGCAGGTTTTATCTGGGGAAACGTTACGGTTCTGTCATCGT
>CALKBB010000140.1 GCA_937989795.1 uncultured Collinsella sp.
CGCCTGATTGCCCTGTGCGCCGAGCACGGCCTGGAGTTTGGCGTCAAGCTGACCAACACGTTCCCCGTCGACGTGACGAGGAACGAGCTGCCTTCCACCGAGATGTACATGTCCGGCCGTTCGCTGTTCTCGCTGACCATCGAGGCTGCCCGTCGCATTACCGAGCAGTTCGATGGCAAGCTGCGCATCAGCTACTCCGGCGGTGCTACGGTCTACAACATCCGCGCCCTGTACGATGCCGGCATTTGGCCCGTCACCCTGGCGACCGACGTGCTCAAGCCTGGTGGCTACGAGCGCTTTAGCCAGATGGCCGGCGAGTTTACCGACCTGGATGGCAAGCCGTTCGCGGGCGTCTCTCTCGAGGCTGTGACTGCGATCCAGACCGACTCGCTCACCAACCCGCTCTACAAGAAGCCGCTGCGCCCGCTGCCCGACCGCAAGGTCGCCGGCAAGAGCCCGCTTTCCGACTGCTTTACCACGCCGTGCCGCACGAGCTGCCCCATCCAGCAGGACATTCCCGCCTATCTGGCGGCTGTTGACGAGGGCCGCTACGAGGACGCACTCAACATCATCATCGAGCGCAACGCTCTGCCGTTCATCACTGGCACCATCTGCCCGCATCCCTGCGGCCGTGCCTGCGAGCGTGCGTTCTACGAGCCCGAGGGTGCTCAGATCCGCGCCAGCAAGCTCAAGGCCGCCCGTGAGGCCATGACCGCCGTGCTGCCCAAGCTGCGTGCCCAGGCTATCGCCAACGACGGCGAGCGCAACGTTGCCGTTATCGGCGGCGGCCCGGCCGGCCTGGCGACGGCATTCTTCCTGACGCGCGCCGGCGTGCCCGTCACCATCTTTGAGGCCCGCGATTCGCTCGGCGGCGTGGTCCGTCACGTGATTCCCGAGTTCCGTATCGCGAGCGACGATATCTCCCACGATGCCGAGCTCTGCCTGGCCTTTGGCGCCAAGGTGCAGCTCAACGCTCGCGTGGATTCCATCGACGAACTCAAGGCCCAGGGCTTTACCGACGTGGTCGTGGCCACCGGTGCCTGGATGCCCGGCTCTGCAGGCTTGGGCGAGGGCGCCGAGCTCGACGTGCTGGAGTTCCTCGAGGCCGCCAAGAAGGGCGAGAAGCTCGAGCTGGGCGAGGACGTCGTGGTCATTGGCGCCGGCAACACCGCCATGGACGCGGCTCGCGTGGCCAAGCGTCTGACTGGCGTGAAGAACGTGCGCCTGGTGTATCGCCGCACCAAGAAGCAGATGCCCGCTGACGAGGAAGAGCTTGATCTTGCTCTTGCCGACGGTGTTGAGTTCTGCGAGCTGCTGGCCCCCAAGGCACTTAACGGCGCCGTGCTGACCTGCGACGTTATGGAGCTTGGCGAGCCGGATGTAAGCGGCCGTCGCAGCCCCGTCGCCACGGGCGAGACCGTCGAGCTTCCCGCCACCACGGTGATCTGCGCCGTGGGCGAGGGCATCGATGCCAGCCTGTACGATGCCGCGGGCGTCGAGCACGACCGTCGCGGCCGTCTTGCCGCCACCTCCACCGGCGTCGAGGGCGTTTGGGCTGCGGGCGACTGCCGTCGCGGTCCTGCTACCGTGGTCGAGGCTATTGCCGACGCCGCCGAGGTCGCCCGTGCCATCGCCGGTGTGGACTTTAACAAGTACGCCGACCAGAATGCTCAGGCCGGCCGCGAGGACACTTGCTACGAGCGCAAGGGGTCGCTGTGCCGCGACAAGCGCAACTGCACCAAGACTCGCTGCCTGGGCTGCGGCTCGGTGTGCGAGGTCTGCTGCGACGTGTGCCCCAACCGCGCCAACGTTGCCATTAAGGTGCCGGGCCTGGCCAAGCATCAGGTCGTCCATGTCGACGGCATGTGCAACGAGTGCGGCAACTGCGCCGTGTTCTGTCCCTACCAGGAGGGTCGTCCCTACAAGGACAAGCTCACCCTGTTCTGGAGCGAGCAGGACATGGAGAACTCCGAGAACGAGGGCTTCCTGGCGGTGGACGAGGACCACTTTAAGGTCCGCGTCGCCGGCACGGTCCGCACCGTCTCGGTCGATGCCGTCAACACCGGTCTTCCCGAGGCCGTCCGCCTGACCATCAGGGCCGTGCGCGACAACTATTCGTACCTTCTTAAGAAATAGGCGAGTCTCTTATGGCCAAATCCATTCAACATAACGTGGCCTACGTTGCCTGCGGAAGCGGTTGCGCCTCCGCAGGCGGCGACGCCCGCTGCAGCGAAGGCTGCATTGGCTGTGGCGCCTGCGTCACGGCCTGCCCCCACGGTGCCATCGTACTGGTCGACGGCGTCGCCCGCGTGGACCGCTCCAAGTGCACGGGCTGTGGCCTGTGCGGCATGGCGTGCCCGCAGCGCGTGATTGCCTTCGTTCCCGGCTACCAGAACATTCTGGTGCGCTGCAACAACACCGATAAGGGCGCCATTGCGCGCAAGATCTGCGACACGAGCTGCATCGGTTGCGGTATGTGCGCCAAAAAGTGCCCTGCCGGCGCTATCCGCATCGAGGACAACTGCGCCCATATCGACGGCGTGGACTGCCTGTCGTGCGGCATGTGCGCCGTCGTCTGCCCTCATGGCGCCATCCACGACCGCACCGGCATCGCCGCCGGCGTGTAGAAGGGAATCACCATGGCACAGGAATTCACTTTTACCGTTAACGGCGTCGAGCGCACGACGACCCAAAACAAACCGCTGCTGCGCTACCTGCGCGACGACCTGCATATCCATTCCGCCAAGGACGGCTGCTCCGAGGGCGCCTGCGGTACCTGCACCATTCACGTGGACGGTGCGGCCGTCAAGGCGTGCGTACTGACCACCGCTCTTGCCGCCGGCCGCGACATCGTGACCGTCGAGGGCCTGCCCGAGGACGTGCGCGAGGCGTTTGTGTACGCCTTTGGCGCCGTGGGCGCCGTGCAGTGCGGCTTTTGCATCCCTGGTATGGTCATGGCGGGTGCAGCGCTTA
>CALKBB010000141.1 GCA_937989795.1 uncultured Collinsella sp.
TTCGTCTGAACTGCATCGCCACCATCGGCGTTGTTTCCAACCTCGACCACGAGAACGTCAACCTCGGCAAGGCCGGCCGCAAGCGCCACATGGGCGTCCGCCCCGGCAGCCGTGGCTCCGTCATGAACCCCTGCGACCATCCTCATGGTGGTGGCGAGGGCCGCGCTCCGGTTGGTCATTCCAGCCCGCGTACTCCGTGGGGCAAGCCCGCTCTGGGCCTGAAGACCCGCAAACACAAGGCCCGCAGCGACAAGTTCATTGTCAAGCGCGCCAACGGCTAAGGGAGGTTTTTGAACAATGTCTAGAAGCACTAAGAAGGGCCCTTACGTTCTGCCTTCCCTGTACAAAAAGGTCGAGGCTATGAACGAGGCTGGTAAGAAGAGCGTCGTGAAGACCTGGAGCCGTTCCTCCACCATCTTCCCCGAGTTCGTCGGTCACACCTTCGCCGTCCATGACGGCCGCAAGCATGTGCCCGTGTACGTCACCGAGGACATGGTTGGCCACAAGCTCGGCGAGTTTGCGCCTACCCGCAAGTTCACCGGCCACGTCGGCGCTAAGACCGTCGGCAAATAAGAGAGGAGGAACATCGAATGGAAGCACGGGCTATTCTCCGTTACGCCCGCATTAGTCCCCGCAAGGTTTCGATCGTGATGGACCTCATCCGTAACAAACCCCTGGACGAAGCGCTGGCTATCCTGCAGTACACCCCGAAGGCCGCCTGCGAGCCCCTTCTCAAGCTGGTGAATTCTGCTGCCGCAAACGCGGAAAACAACTTCAACATGGATCGCAACAATCTCTACGTCGCAGAATGCTACGTCTGCCCCGGCCCCACGCTCAAGCGCATCATGCCTCGCGCACAGGGCCGTGCATACCGCATCCTGAAGCGCACCAGCCACATGACTGTTGTGCTGAAAGAGAAACAGTAAGGAGGTAAACAAATGGGCCAGAAAGTCAATCCCCACGGCATGCGCGTGGGTGTTATCAAAGATTGGGACAGCCGCTGGTTTACCTCTAAGCAGGCATTCGGCGACACCCTGGTCGAGGATTACAAGATCCGCCGCACCCTGAAGAAGCAGCTGTACGCTGCCGGCGTGCCCAAGATCGAGATCGAGCGCAGCGTTGATGCGAAGGACGGTTCTCCCCGTCTGCGCGTGAACATCTACTGCGCAAAGCCCGGCATGGTCATCGGCAAGGGCGGCGAAGAGCGCGTTGCACTCCAGAACAAGCTGACCAAAGAGTATGGCA
>CALKBB010000142.1 GCA_937989795.1 uncultured Collinsella sp.
CGCTGCGCTCCCTTTCCATCCAAACTGGTTCGTTTGAGGCTGCGGCTATTAGCCGCGGTATCGACAGCGGTCGTGCCGAGCGCCCGATTGCCCATGACCTGTTGCTCGACACACTCGATGCCCTGGATGCAAAACTCGAGCGTATCGAGATCGTCCGTGCCGAGCCTCCCGTGTTCTACGCGACAGTCGTCGTTTTGGCCGACGGCAGCGAGCATAGGATCGATGCGCGCCCGAGCGACGCCATCGCTCTCGCCGTGCGCAGCAATGCTCCCATGTTTGTGGAGGATGACATCATGAACCGTCTGGGGACCGTATCTCCGGTTGCCGAGGAAGTCGATGACGAGCAGGAATTTGAGAAGTTCGACGAGTTCGTCCATACGCTCTCGCCCGATGATTTTTAAATGACGGGTCGCTATGAGACGGAGTGTACGCTGATGGAGCGTGGCGTCTCGGCCGAGGTCGCCGCCATTGCCCGCGAGGCCCAGATGCGCTCGGAGGCGTCCGAGGCCGCACGCATCGCCTATGTGACGCAGGCCCGTACGCTTCGCGAGCGCCGTGCCTCCTTTATCAAGATGGTTGCCGTCTCCGCACTTGTCGCGGCAATCTCATCGCGCCTTCGTGGTACAGTTGGTGCGCTTGGGTTTTCGATTTCGACGGGCTTGGTCATCTGGGGCGTGGTCGATGCCGTGATGCTGACTAACCAGATCAAGGTACTCGACAAGCGCGCGGCCGATATGATGCGCGCCCGCGACGCCGCCGCCAAGATCGCTGCCGAGGCACAAGAGATGTAACGACGCCGGACTCGATGGGAAGGTCTAAAGATGGCACAGGATATGCAGGACGCCGGAAACGTCTCCGCCGAGCTCGACGCCATGGTGTGCGACCTCATCGGGGCATTTTTAGACGACCTGGCCGCTGGTGAGAACCCCGGCGTTGTCGTTGCGATCGAAGACGCCGCGTCCAACCGCTATCTGGCGGCACTCGACGAGGACGGCGAAGAGGCATGCCTCGAGGCTGCCACCAACTTTATCTCCGAGCACAAGATGGGCCTTAAGGACGAGGGCCTGGGTCGCATCGCCCGTTACGCCATCGGCTACACCGGTTGTGTCGAAATTGATGGCGGCTACCATGACGCCCTGCTTGTGAGTTTCTTTGAGACGACGCTCGAGAGCGGCTTTTCGGCATATGTACTGTACGAGGGTGTGGGCGCCGGCGATGGTTTTATGTGGAGCGACCCTGAACCTGCAGGCGAGGAAACCCCTCTTATCTAAAATCGCTAAAATAAACGAGTTTTCGGTAAAAGGCTCAAAATTCCCGCCGAGCGTTGTGTTACTGGGCGGGTCGCATACGCGTGCCGGTTGTATATAGATAGAAGATAGGGGAACTACATGCGCGTAGACAATCTGAGGAACATCGCCATCATCGCTCACGTCGACCAC
Source organism: uncultured Collinsella sp. (assembly GCA_937989795.1). Taxonomy (GTDB): domain Bacteria; phylum Actinomycetota; class Coriobacteriia; order Coriobacteriales; family Coriobacteriaceae; genus Collinsella. Next base: position 1,440 of record CALKBB010000142.1, read on the forward strand.
GGCAAGACGACGATGGTCGACAAGCTCCTGCGTGCCACGGACGCCTTCCGTGCCAACCAGCAGGTCGAGGACCGCGTCCTGGATTCTAACGACCAGGAGCGCGAGCGCGGCATTACGATTCTCGCCAAGAACATCTCTATCGAGTACAAGGACGTTAAGATCAACGTCATCGACACCCCGGGCCACGCTGACTTTGGCGGCGAGGTCGAGCGCGTGCTGCGTATGGCCGACGGCGCCCTGCTACTGGTCGATGCCTTTGAGGGCCCCATGCCCCAGACCCGCTTCGTGCTGCGTCACGCCATCGACACCGGCCTCAAGATCATGATCGTCATCAACAAGATCGACCGTCCGGGCGCCAACCCCGAGAAGGCCTACAACGACTGCCTGGACCTCATGGCCGACCTGGGCGCCACCGACGACCAGCTTGAGTTTGCCATGGAGCACGTGGTCTACGCCAGCGCCATGAATGGCTTTGCCCGCCTTGACCCCAACGACGGCAACATGGACATGTATCCGCTGCTCGATATGATCATCGACGACATGCCCGCGCCCGAGGTTGACGAGAACGCCCCGCTGGCCATGCAGTGCGTGACCATCGACCACTCCAACTTCGTTGGCCGCATCGGTATCGGTCGCGTGTACTCCGGCACCATTCACCAGGGCGATCAGATCCTGGTCGTCAAGAACGACGGTTCCAGCGCCACCGCTACCGTCAAGCAGCTCTTTACTTTCGACTACCTGGGTCGCACCGAGTGCCAGGAAGTCGGCGCCGGTGATATCGCCGCCGTCGTGGGCATCGACCGCACCGATATCGGCGATGTCTACACCGATCCCGAGAACCCCGTTGAGCTCGAACCCATCGAGATCGACCCGCCGACCCTGTCCATCGTCTTTGAGGCTTCGACCTCCCCGCTCGTCGGCCGCGACGGCGACATCGTGGGTGCCCGTCAGCTCAAGGAGCGCCTGTTCAACGAGGCCGAGAACAACGTGACCATGAAGATCGAGGAGCTCGAGGACAAGAGCGGCGTCGAGGTCTCGGGCCGCGGCATTCTGCACCTGTCCGTCCTGATGGAGTCCATGCGTCGCGAGGGCTTTGAGTTCCAGGTCGGCCGTCCCCGCGTTCTGTTTAAGAAGGACGAGAACGGCAACAAGATGGAGCCCGTCGAGCAGGCCGTCGTCGAGTGCCCGGACGAGTACTCGGGCAAGGTCGTTGAGGTCTTCGGCACCTCCGGCGGCATCATGACGAGCATGGATACCTCGGGTATCGTGACGCACCTCGAGTTTAAGATCCCGACCCGCGGCATCATGGGTCTTAAGAACCGCATCATGAACGTCACTCACGGCGAGGGCGTGTTCTACCACACCTTCCTGGAGTACGGCCCCTATGCCGGCGAGATCGGCAACCGCCAGAACGGCGCCATGATCTCCATGACCACCGAGAAAGCCGTTGCCTACGCTCTGGGCACGCTGCAGGAGCGCGGCCAGCTGTTCGTTGAGCCGGGCACCGAGTGCTACGAGGGCATGATCGTGGGCGAGCGCAGCAAGGCAGGCGACATGGTCGTCAACATCGCCCGTACCAAGAACCTGGGCAACCAGCGCTCCTCGACCTCCGATATCTCCGTCCAGCTGGTGCCGCCCCGCACCTTCTCGCTGGAGGAGGCGCTGGAGTACATCGCCGACGACGAGCTGGTGGAGATTACTCCCAAGAACATCCGCCTGCGTAAGCGTCTGCTCAATGCCACCGACCGCAAGAAGGCCGCCGTTCGCGCCGGTCAGGTCAACAAATAAGCGCTGGGGCTTATAACCGCCAATAAGAAAGGGCGTCGACCGCAATGGTCGGCGCCCTTTTTGGTGCAATGGGGTCAGGTTGCTTTGCGCCACCACAAATGTGCCTGGCCCTTTTGTGGCAGTTGCTTTTGTGGGGGTTGACGGCTAGGCGGAGGGAAGGCTTGGAGTGTTTGTGGCCTGCTGCGGCTTGAGGCGGGCGTTGCGCCAGATGATCTGGATGACGTGGCCGAGCGTAAAGACGAAGGCTACGCCGCTGACAAAGCTGCCCATAAGGGGAAGTGCCGTGAGTGCGCCCGCGGCGATACCGCCCACGGCGGCCATGGCGTAGCGGTTCTGGTTGTGTCCGACCATGCGTGCGATCGCGGTGCCCGTAAATGCCTCCGAGACCAGAGCGATGCCGATCACGGCGCACATGAGAGCTCCGGCGAGCGACAGACCTGCAATCGAGATGATGAGCAACAGGACGGCGGGAACGGCGGCCACCGTGCCCAAAAGACCGCTCATCCACAGAGGGGTAGGTCGTTGACGAAGCATGCCGGCGGCGCTGGCGGTCGCGCGCGGAAGGACGAGCTCGAGGAGGATTGCGACAAAGCAGGTAGAAAGCGCCGCGGCGACGATGCCGCCGATGGTGTCGTTAATCGTTGAGGTGTCCTCGTTCTCGGTGCGGTCGATCTTGAGGGAGCCGACCTGAGCGCCCTTGGCCCGCTCGGGGTCCTCGGAGATATGGGCGTTCACCGAGCCGGTGATGTGAGCGTTTTTGCCCAGGATGAGCTTGTCGGCCCAGACTTCGACATCACCATCGACGGTGCCGTCGATGGTTACCGTGCTGCCCGCGAGCGCTGCCGACTTGGCGGAGCCGCGCAGGGCAACCGTCTCACCCATCGCGTAAAAACAGTTGGCGGTGCTACCGGTGTTGAGCACGACATGCTGACCGGCTACCGTCACGCTGCCATCGATTGCGGTTTTGGAGATATCGATGGTGCGCGCCGCCAGGCGAACGGCTCCGCCAACGGTGCAGTCGCGAATCGATAGGCTGTCGCCCGCCGCGATAATATCGCGGTCGATGGAGGCATCGTCCAGGTTAAGGTTTTGGCCGGCCCAGTACAGGTCGCCCTCGGCGCCAGACGGATTTGAGTCAGCTTCGGTTGCGAGTACGTTGCCCGCGGTGTCTGTGCCGGCGAACGACGCCGTGGGAAGTACGGTCAGCGCAAGCGCAATCAGTGCGAATAGGAGGACGATGCGGGCCTGCGCTTTACGGCGCTGGGTCGACGGTGCAAGGTTGTAAGGCATAGTGAATCCTTCGTTAGATACTCGACATGTATCTAACAGGGTACCCAACGCGTGGGCGCTCTAAAAGAACCTCTCGGTTGCATTTCGAGGGGTTGTGTCGTGCTGCCTACTTTTTACGGTGCAAAAAGCGCGCGATGTCTTCTTCGGTGGGGCTTTTGATGTCAAAGCGCAGCGAGAGCCAGCGCAGACCCATGGTCACGACAACGCATACGACCAGCGCGGCGACATTGCTCATGATGCCACCCATGACGAGGCTTACATAGCTTGCCGACCCAGCGATGGCGGCGATGGCATAAAAGTTAGTACGTTGGAAAATGCCCGGAACCACGCCCATAAAACCGTCGCGCAGCATGCCACCGCCCACGGCGGTGAAGAAGCCCATCATGACGCATACGGCGGGTGCAAATCCGTAGACCAGTGCTTTGTCCGCGCCGGTTGCCGCATAGATGCCGACCGAGATGATATCGAGGAGGGGAATGAGTTTGTCGGGTTTGTCGACAATTGCGGGGAAGATATAGATGATGGCCGCCGTGGCGATGGAGAGCGGCAGCGCCATTGGCTGGTTGAGTATGTAGACGTTGCCCACTTGCAGCGTCATATCGCGCAAAAGACCGCCGCCCAGACCGCAGACCACCGCGAGCGCGACCGCGCCCACCAGGTCAAGCTTATGCTCGCGCGCAACCAGCACGCCCGAGATCGATGCAGTGACAACGGCGAACATCTCGAGCCAAAATGGGATAGCGACCATGGCATCCGAGGCATGTGAGGTAACGGTTACAGCGGCGACGACGGGCAAGATGGGGTCCTTTGGGTTGCGGGTTTGGACAATGCCCGTACATAGTACATGTTCGGCGCCGATTGCGACCCTATTGCTCGGCAAACGGTCGGGACTGGGTACGGTCATAGGTCCCAAACATGTACATCAGCCTCCAAAAACGACAAATATTGACATCTTTGGAGGATGATGTACACGTTCTAGATTTGGGGCTGGGATCGAAGGCGATGGGGGCGCGGGCTGAATAGGAGGGATGTCCAAATTTTGAGCGGAGCTCAAAATTTATCCGGTCGGCTTACGCCGACCGCGCTGCGCTAAAAACGCGCCACTGGCGCGTTTTCTTAACGCTCCGCGCCCTGCGGGTTCGAATCCCTCCTCCTCCGCCGTATTTGCTTGTAAGGGACTCAAAACAAAAAAGCTCCCATTGCTGGAAGCTTTCTCAACCAAAATGGCGGAGGAGGAGGGATTCGAACCCTCGTGACCTTATACAGGCCAAACGGTTTTCGAGACCGCCGCATTCAACCACTCTGCCACCCCTCCGCGTGGGGTAAAAACAAAGCAGGCTCTAAGGCCTGCTTTGGAATTAACTGGCGGAGAGTCAGGGATTTGAACCCTGGAGACGCTTTTGACGCCTACACGATTTCCAATCGTGCTCCTTCGGCCACTCGGACAACTCTCCGTTAAATGCGAAAGTCAGTATACACGAGGAATCGAAAAGTGCAAACAGAAAACTTGGCATTTTTTAAACCGCTTGCTCCGCGCCCGTATCCGGCATGTGCAAGATAAGTACTAAAAAAGCATCCTGACCAGCCAGATCACGCTCGATAACCTGTTCAAAATAGGTATTCATGAATGACGTGGCAGTGAATTTAAAAATTTTGAGGCAATCGATCGAACCGGTGGCATGCATTTTGCGACCACAACCCTGCAATCGACGACCTGCGGTTTGGCTCAGGTTGTCCTCGCCGCGGCGTATCTTGCTATCGAATCCGTCAAGCTCTTGGTCAGCATTTGGTTGGAATACGCGTGAAGTGCCGTGTAAGCATGGACATATGTGGAGGTCATGAGGTTGTAGCTGCATATTCTTGCAGCCTGGGAGGTTGAAAGATATTATTACTAAGTCTTTTCCTGCTTCAGGCGCACCTTCACGACCTGAAGCCACATTTGCCCAGAGGAGGTGACAATATGAAGGCTTATGAACTGCTGTTCTTTGTTGACCCGTCGCTCGACCCCGAGACTCGTCTCGCTGTTATGAAGCGTATCGATACCACGATCGCTGAGGGCGCTGGCAAGGTCGACTCCGTTGACGAGTGGGGCAAGCGCAAGCTCGCCTACGAGATCAACGACCTCACCGATGGTGACTACACCCTCATCAACTTCCACGCAGATCCTACCCAGATCGCCGAGCTTGATCGCGTCCTGCGCATCACCGACGCTGTGGTCCGCCACATGATCGTCCGTCGCGACGACCAGGAGTAAGACTGTCGTTTTGGACTGGGCTTGTGCCCCAAGAGGAAGTAGTGAGTTATGAGCATCAATCGAGTGAACATCACCGGTAACCTCACCCGCGATCCCGAGCTGCGCGCCACCGCCGGCGGAACCCAGGTTCTGTCCTTTGGCGTCGCCGTGAACGATCGTCGCCGCAACGCGCAGACTGGCGAGTGGGAGGACTATCCCAACTTTGTCGACTGCACCATGTTCGGCACCCGCGCCGAGGCCGTGAGCCGTTTCCTGGCAAAGGGAAACAAGGTCGCGATCGAGGGCAAGCTGCGCTACAGCTCTTGGGAGCGCGACGGTCAGCGCAGGAGCAAGCTTGAGGTCATCGTCGATGAGATCGAGTTTATGAGCTCCCGTGGTGGCCAGGGTGGCTACGATCAGGGCGGTTACGCCCCCGCAGCTCCCGCGCCCGCAGCACGTCCTGCCGCACCGGTGGCTACGCCGCCTGCGGTCGACGTCTACGATGAGGACATCCCGTTCTAAGGGTTGTTCACCTATTTTTGAGTGAGAGGCGGCTTCGGTTCGCCGAAGTTGCCAAATGAAAGGTATTTTGACATGGCTAATGATTTTTCTGCACGTCAGCCGCGTCGTAAGTACTGCCAGTTCTGCAAGGAGAACACTGAGTTCATCGACTATAAGGACACTCAGCTTCTCCGTAAGTACATGACCGACCGTGGCAAGATCAAGCCCCGTCGTGTCACTGGCGCTTGCACGCAGCATCAGCATGACATCGCCAACGCCATCAAGCGCGCCCGCGAGATGGCTCTCCTGCCGTACACCGTCCCCGTGGTTTCCTCTCGTGGTAACCGCGACCGCGGCTAAGAAGGGAGACGCATCATGAAGGTTATTCTTCTCGATGAGATCAAGGGCAAGGGCGGCGAGGGTGACGTCGTAGAGGTCGCTCAGGGTTACGCTGAGAACTTCCTGTTCCCCAAGAAGCTCGCTGTTGCCGCCACCAAGGGCAACCTCAAGCAGCTCGACGAGCGTCGCAACAACATCGCCAAGCGCGAGGCCGTCCGTCTGGCTACCGCCAACGAGACCAAGGCTGCCTTCGAGGGCAAGCAGGTCACCGTTGACGTCAAGGTTGGCGACGAGGGCATCCTCTTTGGCTCCGTTACCGCCGCTATGATCGCTGATGCCATCAAGGCTCAGCTCGGTATGGACATCGACCGCAAGCGCGTCGAGCTCGGTAAGCCCATCAAGGTTGCCGGTGCCCACACCGTTGCTATCTCGCTGTACCGCGAGATCAAGGCCGAGGTTGTCGTTCTCGTCGGCGTTACCGCCGAGGAGCTCGCTGCCGATGCTGAGGTTGAGGAGACCGCTGAGGTCGCCGAGACCGAGACCGCCGAGGTCGAGACCGAGGCTGCTGCCGAGTAGCATTTGCTGCAACGCAACAATCTTGTTCTAAGAAGGGCGCTCTGGGAGACCAGGGCGCCCTTTTATTTTTTGCGCCGGGTGAGTGTCGTGGCAGTCATTGAGATGCGGTCCCGTGTATGGGACCGTTCATCCGTTTGGTTCGGTGATGATTGGCCGCGTGCGGCGTGTTTTGGGACCGTGGCTGATACTATGGATGCTCGCAAGCGATATGAATGAGGATGCCCATGGCATACGACGATAGGGAGACGGGGCTGACGGTCGAGGATCGTGGCTCCAAGTTGGGTCTCCCCCAAAACCAAGATGCAGAGGCCAACGTACTGGCCGCTATGCTGCTATCGCCCGAGGTGGTCGAAGAGGCCCAGGTCGAGCTGCAGCCCGATGACTTCTACCGGCCCATTCATAAGACCATCTATACAGCGATGGTCGATATGTACAACAGTCGCATCCCCATCGACTCCATCTCGCTGATCGATTACCTGCGAAGCATCAACAAGCTCGATGCCGTGGGCGGCGAGGCGTACATTTTGGAGCTGATGGGACAGACTCTGTCGCTCGTCAACTGGCAGCACCATGCCGCCATCGTTCGTCGCGACTCGATGCTGCGTGAGCTGATTGGCGCCACCAACGAGATCAACGCGCTGGCCTACAACGCCCCCACCGACACCAAAGAGGTCGTGGAGCTGGCCGAGAGCAAGCTGCTCAAGGTCACGGCGCGTGAGGTTAAGTCGAGCTACAAGACGCTGACCGAGTTTATGGTCGAGGCCTATAACGAGGCCGAGGAAGTGTGCAAGGCTGGCGGTCAGGCTGCAGGCGTGCCCACGGGCTTCCCGTCGCTCGACCGTATGCTCATGGGTTTCCGCGAAGGTCAGCTCATCATCATCGGCGCCCGTCCTGCTGTAGGTAAGACGTCGTTCGCTCTGAACCTGGCGCTCAACGCTGCCGCTGCTGGTTATACCGTCGGCTTCTTCTCGCTGGAGATGTCGGGCAAGGAAATTGCCCAGCGTCTGATTTGCGCCTATGCCATGATCTCGATCAGCGACTTCCGTACGGGCCGCATTAGTCCCGAACAGTGGGCCAACATCAATGAGGCCACGCAGACGCTGTCCAAGCTCGATATTCTGATTGACGATACGCCCGGCACCACGGTGACCGAGATTCGCGCCAAGAGCCGCCGCATGCTCCATAACAAGGAGAAGGCCATCATCATCCTGGACTATTTGCAGCTGGTGAGTCCCCCGCCGGGACGTCGTTCCGAGAGCCGCACCGTCGAGGTCTCCGAGATGTCGCGTGGTTTAAAGATTATGGCCAAAGAGCTCAAGATTCCGCTGATCGCGCTGTCGCAGCTGTCGCGTCAGGTTGAATCCCGTACCGGCAAGCGCCCGCAGCTGTCCGACCTGCGTGAATCGGGCTCCATCGAGCAGGACGCCGATATCGTCATGTTCTTGGACCGATCCGCCGACGAGGCAGAGGCCTCGCGCGACGACCGACCCGACGAGGGCGTCACGCGTATCGTCGTGGCCAAGAACCGTTCGGGCCCGATCGGCGACGTCGACCTGATGTTCCTGCCGGCATCCACCAAGTTCTATGAGCTTGATGGGGCGCATACCGAGGAGTAGGACAGGCGCCCGTTACACGGGTATACTGGGAATGTTTTGTGCTTCTGCGCGCTTGCGGTGCGCGGACAGTCCATGAATGTGAGGAGTAAACATGCCGTCAACCGTTTTGGTCGGTGCCCAGTGGGGCGATGAGGGCAAGGGTAAGATTTGCGACCTGGTCGCCGGCGACTTTGATGCCGTCGTGCGCTATTCGGGCGGCAGCAACGCCGGCCACACCATCGTCGTCAACGGCAAGAAGTACGGCCTGCACCAGGTGCCCTCCGGCATCATGTATTCCGACCACGTGTCGGTGATCGGTAACGGCTGCGTCGTCAACCCCAAGGTTGTCCTTGAGGAGATCGACATGTTCGAGGCCGACGGCATCACCACCAAGAATCTCAAGATCAGCGGCAACGCGCATGTCATCATGCCGTACCACATCGATCTGGATGGCGCCTTTGAGCAGAAGCTCGGCAAGAAGAACATCGGTACCACTAAGCGCGGCATCGGTCCGTGCTACCAGGACAAGATGGCCCGTATTGGCCTGCGCATGCAGGACATGCTGGACGAGGCGCTGTTCCGCGATAAGCTGGAGACCGCTCTTGCCCGCGTGAACCCCGAGCTGGAGCTCATCTACAACCTGCCCACCTACACCGTGGATCAGATTTGCGATGAGTACCTGCCCATGGCCGAGCGCCTGCGCCCCTACATCACCGAGACGAGCCTGCTGCTCAACAACATGATCGATGAGGGCAAGGACTTGCTGTTTGAGGGCGCCCAGGCGACGCTGCTCGACATCGATCACGGCACCTATCCGTACGTGACGTCTTCTAACTGCACCGCCGGCGGCGCCATTACCGGTTCAGGTGTCGGCATGAAGAACGTCGACCGCGTGCTGGGCGTCATGAAGGCCTATATCACCCGCGTCGGTTCGGGCCCCATGCCCACCGAGCTTTCCTATGAGTCCGAGGCCGGCCACACGCTGACCGAGGAGGGCTACGAGTACGGCGTGACCACCGGTCGCCGTCGTCGTTGCGGTTGGTTTGACGGTCCTATCGCCAACTATGCCTCGCGCGTCAACGGCCTCACCGACATCGCCCTGACCAAGCTCGACGTGCTTTCGGCCTTCGACACCATTAAGGTGTGTGTTGCCTATGACGTCGACGGCGAGCGTTACACGAGCGTGCCCGAGCACCAGGTGCGCTTTGAGCATGCCAAGCCCATCTACGAGGAGCTCCCTGGCTGGAAGTGCGACATCACCGGTTGCCGCAGCTTTGACGAGCTGCCGCAGGAGGCGCAGGACTACGTGGCATTTATCGAGGATCTGGCACACACCCGCGTGACGTTCATTGGCGTCGGCGCCGGTCGCGAGCAGATCATCAACCGATTCTGGAAGTAATCGGCATTATTTGGTTATTGCGATATACCCCTTCGCAGCCTGGATGGGCGGCCGAGGGGTATATTTGCTTGTAATGGGCCCGCTTGGTTGGCGGGCCGTTCATCCATAGAGGAGGCACCCTTGAAGGCGGACACTCAAACCATCGACATCCTGTTGTTGGGCAGCGGCGGCCGCGAGCATGCTCTGGCAGCCAAGCTCGCAGCATCACCGCGCGCCGGCAAGCTCTACATCGCGCCGGGTAACGGCGGCACCGCGAGCTGCGGAGAGAATGTGGTTCTCGACGATTGCGATCCTGCGGCCGTGGCGACGTTTGCCCAGAGCCATGGATGCGGACTCGTGGTGATTGGCCCCGAGGCTCCACTCGTGGCGGGCGTTGCCGACGCCGTCCGCGCGGCGGGCATCCCGTGCTTTGGCCCGGGTGCCGAGGGCGCCCAGATGGAGGGCTCTAAGCTGTTCTCCAAGCAGCTCATGGAGCGTGCGAACATCCCGACGGCCGCCTACGGCTCGTTTACCGATGAGGCCTCGGCTCTCGCCTATGTGCGCGAGCAGGGCGCTCCGCTGGTCGTGAAGGCCGACGGCCTTGCCGCGGGCAAGGGCGTTATTGTGGCAACCGAGCTTTCGCAGGCCGAAGAGGCTGTGCGTGAGTGCTTTGGCGGCACCTTTGGCGATGCCGGCAACACGGTGGTTATCGAGGAGATGCTGACCGGCCCCGAGTGCTCGCTGCTGGCCTTTACCGACGGTAAGAGCGTGCGTCCCATGGCCACCTCGCAGGATCACAAGCGTGCGCTCGAGGGCGACAAGGGCCCCAACACCGGTGGCATGGGCGTCTACAGCCCGGTGCCCATCGTGACCGATGAGGAGCACGCCACCATGGTGAAGGTCATGGAGCAGACCGTGGCCGAGCTCGCTGCCGAGGGTATCGACTACCGCGGCTGCCTGTACGGCGGCTTTATGCTTACCCCCGCCGGCCCCAAGGTGCTGGAGTTCAATGCCCGCTTTGGTGATCCCGAGACGCAGGTCGTGCTGCCGCGTCTTAAGAACGACCTGGTCGAGGTCATGCTTGCCTGTGCCAACTGCGAGCTCGATCAGGTTGAGCTCGATTGGCGTGACGAGTGGGCAGTGGCCGTTGTCCTGACGAGTGCGGGCTATCCCGGCAGCTATGAGAAGGGCAAGGTCATCACCGGCATCGAGGACGCCGAGGCCATGGAGAACGTGACGGTGTACCACGCCGGTACCGCTGTGGTGGACGGCCAGCTCGTGACCAACGGCGGTCGCGTGCTCGCCGTGACCGCGCTGGGCGATACGTTCGAGAACGCTCGCGACCTTGCCTACGAGGCCTGCGAGAAGATTGATTTTGAGGGCAAGACCCTGCGTCACGACATCGGCCTGCGCGCGCTGCGCGGCCGCGACGCCTGGGATGCCTAAAATCCGAGAGGAATGAGACGGATGGACGAGAAGAACGAAGAGCTCGTGGACGCGCAAATCGTCGAAGAGGACAGCCGCATGTATGGGCACGCCGAGGGCGAGCCGGGTGGCGAGGTCGCTGACGAGCCGGCGCTGGTGCTGGGCGACGACGACCCGCACGATGCCGAGCTGCACGAGAAGATTCTTTCGGAGGAGTGCGCCTGGAAGGGCAAGATCCTCGACGTCCACCGTCTTGAGGTTGAGCTGCCCAACGGTCACCGCAGCGCCCGCGATATCGTTCGCCATCCGGGTGCGGCGGCCGTTGTGGCACTGACCGAGAGCGGCAAGATCGTGCTAGTGCGTCAGTACCGCACCGCCATCGACCGCGTGACGGTCGAGATTCCTGCCGGCAAGCTCGATCCGGGCGAGGACCCGCTCGATTGCGCCAAGCGCGAGCTGCATGAGGAGACGGGCTTTAAGGCCGGCCGCATCCGCTTTTTGACGTCGATTGTCACGTCCTGCGGTTTTTGCGATGAGATCATCCACATCTACTTGGCTACCAAGCTCGAGTTTGATGCGCCCAACCCCGATGATGACGAGTTTGTCAACGTGGACCTGGTGCCGCTGCACGAGCTGATCGACGCCGTGCTCGACGGCAAGATCGAAGACGCCAAGACCGTTGTGGGTGCCTTGGCTTGCGACAGCATTGCTCATCGTTTGGGCGGAGCGGAACTCTAGGTTACGCGGTTTTACCAAACCGCGTAACGAGTCGACGCTGCAAACGCCCCTAAGCGGCAATCTGACGTTCAATCGTCGGTCGCGTACCGAAGTACGCTTCCCTCCTCTTTCACGTCACCTTGCTCGCTTAGGGGCGTTTTCGCTGACTTATGCTCAACCTGCGGCGCCTTAGAGGTGGTCATTGGGGACGTTCTTAAATGACTAGGTTGGGTACATTGCTTTGAGATGTTATTCAATCGGTTTTGATGGCCTTTGAGCTGCTTACCTGCTTAAAGCAATTGGCGGTATTCATCTGCAATTGAAAATATTGCTCGAAAAATCGTCCAAGAAGTCGTGGGGCGATTTTTGACGCGTCGCGCGTCAAGCGATGTGGCAAGCGTTTGGTTAGATATTGGTCGGGTTAGGGGCAACCTTGCCAAAAGCTTGACGGATGCAGATGTGAACGTCGACGAATGAGCACTTTGGACGGGGCCAAACCAAAAATCTGGGCTGATTCTCGATAATCGCCTTCAATCGTCTCTTGCCAAACGCTGGCCTCGCGTACAATCTGCTCCGACATTCGCGCGCCGCCTGGCGCTTAAGAGGGGAGGACCCCATGGTAAACGAGATCTGGACCATCAAGCGTTGTCTCGAGTGGACCAAGGAGTACCTGGCCGAGCGCGGCGAGGAGCACCCCCGTCTTTCTGCCGAATGGCTGCTGTGCGCAGCCACGGGTCTGGCGCGCATCGACTTATATATGCGTATGGACGAGACGCTCGATGCGGCGCAGCTCGAGACCATGCACGCGGCGGTCGTCCGCCGCGCCAAGGGCGAGCCGCTGCAGTACATTACCGGCAGCACGCAGTTCCGCATGATCGACGTCGCATGCGCCCCCGGCGTGCTCATTCCACGTCCCGAGACCGAGATGCTCGTCGAGGAAGTCCTCAATTATCTGGATGCCGAGGTGCTGAGCCCCGAGGCTGCCGCCCGTCAGCGCGTTGAGCTGCCCTGGAACGACGAGGTCGAGCAAGCGCGCAAAGCCGAAGCCGCGTTGGCCGACGAGCGAGCGACGGCCGAGCGCCGTGCCGCTAACCTCACAGCTGCCGATGAGGCGGCGCTAGGCAGCGACGTACTGGGCAGCCGTGCCTATGCCGAGGAACTGGCCGACCGCGAGGCCGAGGAAGCCGCCGCGCAGGCAGCAGATGCCGAGGCCGAGGAGGCCGCCGAGCCCGAGCTCGACGAATACGGCATCGCCATCGAAGGCGCCGACCACGAGGCGTCTCTGACGGAGGATGCCGCCGCGCCCGCTCCGGTCGAGCCCCGTATCGCCCGCGTTCTCGAGGTCGGCTGCGGCACGGGCTGCATCTCGCTTTCCCTTGCCTGGGAGCGCCGCGGCCATGTCACCTGCACCGCTACCGATATCGAACCGCGTGCCATTGACCTGGCCAACAAAAACCGCGACGCGCTCGGGCTTACGTCCGATGAGGTCGCCTTCAGCCTCACAAACCTGGTGAGCTCTATCCCCCGCGAGGAATGGGGCACCTTCGACGTGCTCGTCTCCAACCCGCCTTACATTCCGACTGACGTCATGCGCTCGCTGCCGCACGAGGTCAAGGACTTCGAGCCCGATTTAGCGCTCGAGGGCGGCGCCGACGGCCTCGATATCTTCCGCCGCCTGCTCAATGCGGCGCCCTATATGCTGCGCGCCGGCGGCCTGTTTGCCTGCGAGCTCTACGAGGGTGCCCTCGATGCCGCGGCCGAGCTCTGTCGCCAGGCAGGCCTTTCGGACGTGCGTATCGTCCACGACCTCACCGATCGCCCCCGCATCGTCCGAGCCATCGTCACCGAGCCCAAACAGCGCCAGTAACATTTATTAACTGGTTAGCAAAAATTATAAAGTAGTTTATAATTAGGACGGCTGAAAGAGGTCGGCCCATGCAACCTCCTACCTTTCGGGAAATCATTGCCCTACTCAAGCACGATGGATTCGTGAAGGTCGCGCAAGTCGGTAGTCATGCTAAGTATGTTTCTGGTGACCGCGTTGTCACCGTGAACGGTTCTGGTGGTGATCGACCAAAGAAGGGCACGTGGGCAAGTATTCGTCGCCAAGCCGGATGGTAGTTGGAGGCAAAATGAGGCAGCGATTTACCTATGACTGCGTTCTCATAAAAGAAGACGACGGTTACTGCGCTAGCTTCCCGCAGATTCCCGGCGCCTTTGCCGATGGCGATACGCGCGAAGAAGCGATTGCCCATGCCACCGAGGCACTGATGGCGTTTTTGGCCGACGACCTCAACAACGGTTTGACTCCGGCAGGGTACGAACGCTCGGCCGAGGTCGTGACCCTTTCAGTCGAAATCGACCACGAGGACGCTCGGGAAGCGGCGTGCCGAACATTTAAAGACGCAGCTCTGGACCTCAAAGTTTCCGCTCCGCGGATTACCGCGCTGGTCAAAGCCGGAAAGCTCGATGTTGAACTCGTCGACGGCCGTCGGATGATAACGATAGACAGCATCGAGCGCTACGCCGCCCAAGAACGCCACGCCGGCAGGCCAAAGAAGTTCGTCGCAGTCCAATAACCCCCTCACTTTCACCGACTACTGGAGCCGCTCACCAAACCAACATGCGCTCTGGGCAAATAGGTTGAACGTTTCGTGCGAGAATGCCCCTCAGTAAACAAACTTGCACCAGAGCGTAAGGGGCTGGCATACACATGCAGACGGTCTATCGGGTATTCGAGGGAACGCGTGAGCCGCATCGGCTCGCCGTCGAGCGTACGGCCGAGCTACTCGGTCGCGGTGGCCTGGCGCTTATTCCAACCGAGACGGTCTACGGTGTCGCCGTGGCAGTCAACGCCTTCTCGGACGCCGTGCCCCAAGATACAAGCGAATTCCCATCGTGGCCGCGCGATCCGCAGGCTGTCGTCAATGGCGCCGCGGTCCCCGCGCTCGGTACCGGCTACCGCCGCATCTTTACCCTCAAGCAGCGCAAGCTCACCCAAACGGTCGCCTGGCTGGTTGATAATGCCGAAGCACTCGACCGCTATGGCGTGGATATCCCCGAAGAGGCTCGCGTACTCGCGCGACGATGCTGGCCGGGAGCCCTGACTATCGTGGTCAAGGCAGCCCCCTGCGTGCCGACCTTTATGCGCGCTGCCGACGACACCGTGGCCCTGCGCGCTTCGGCCTCTCCTGTGGTGCAGGCGCTCATCCGCGCCTGCGGCAGTCCGCTTGCCTGCACCAGCGCCAATACGCACGGCGCGCCCGCGCCGGCAAGCTTTGCCGACGTTGAGGACCGCATTCTGGAGGGGGTCGATGTGGCCGTCGACGCGGGCGAGACCCCGTGCCGCGACGCTTCGACCATCGTGACGTTTAAGCATGGCGAGCTTCAGATCCTGCGCCAAGGCGCGCTTCCCGCATCAGAGATCGAGCGGGTTCTGTCCGACCCGATGCAATAGAAAGGTGTAAGCGATGTCGTTGAATCTGGGCAGCCTGGGCATGGAAGATGCCTCGTTTAACTTTGGCGGTTCCTACATCATGGCGCTCGACTGCGGCACCACCTCGGTGCTCGCGACCATCGTCGACGAGTACGGCTGCATCGTCGCCCAGGCGCGTCGTAGCGTCAAAACCAGCTTCCCGCGCCCCGGCTGGGTGGAGCAGGATCCCACGGAGGTGCTTGCCAGCCAGATCGGCGTGATGATGGAGGTCCAGTTTAAGAGCGGCATCCATTCCGATCGCATCGCCGCCATCGGTATCTCCAACCAGCGCGAGACCACGGTGGTATGGGACCGCGTGAGTGGCCAGCCTATCTACAACGCCATCGTGTGGCAGTGTCGCCGCACCGCCTCGACAATCGATAAACTGGCCGAGCAGGGCTGCGAGGAGCTGGTGCGTTCCCGCACCGGCCTTACGCTCGACCCGTATTTCTCGGCCTCCAAGGTGCAATGGATTCTCGACAACGTCGACGGCGCGCGAGAGAGCGCGGCGGCGGGCGACCTTATGTTTGGCACCATCGACACCTGGCTCATCTACAACCTCACCGGCGGCCAGGTCTTTGCCACCGACTACACCAATGCCAGCCGCACAGCGCTCTTCAATATTCATACGCTGGACTGGGACGATGACCTGCTGGCTCTCTTCGACATCCCGCGTGCCATGATGCCCGAGGTCCGTTGGAGCTCCGGTGACTACGGTCACGTCGCGAGCGACATCATGACCAACATGCCGCCCATCATGGGTGTGGCGGGCGACCAGCAGGCGTCGCTGTTCGGTCACTGCTGCTTCCATCCCGGCCAGACCAAAAACACCTATGGCACGGGCTGCTTTATGCTCATGAATACCGGCGACGAGATCGTCGAATCCAAGAATGGCCTGGTCTCCACCATCGGTATCGCTGCGGACGGCAAGGTCAGCTATGCGCTCGAGGGTTCTATTTTTGCCGCCGGCTCAACGATGAACTGGCTGCGCGACAACATGGGCGTTATCTCCAACGTATCCGAATCGGCACGGCTCGCCTCCTCGATCAGCGACAACGAGGGATGCTACTTTGTCCCCGCTTTTGCGGGCTTGGGTGCACCTTGGTGGGACGCGCACGCCCGCGGCATCGTATGCGGTCTGACCGGCGCCTCGAGTCGCGCGACCATCGTGCGTGCCGCTTGCGAGTCCATGGCCTATCAGAGCTATGACGTGCTGCGTGCCATGGAGCAGGACGTGGGTCTTTCGATCGAGCGCCTGTCCGTCGATGGCGGCGCCTCGCGCAACGAGTTCATCATGCAGTTCCAGGCAGACTTGCTGGATATCCCCGTACTGCAATGTGAGTCGGTGGAGACAACGGCGATCGGTGCCGCGTATCTGGCGGGCCTCGCGGTTGGGTATTGGGAGGATCTGGAGGAGCTGGAGCAAAACACCCAGATCGTCAAGACATTCCATCCCCATATGTCCGTTGAGCGTCGCGAGCACAACCTGGACGGTTGGCACGATGCGGTCAGGCGTTCGCTCAGCACCGCTCAATAGGGCTGCGACGGGGCGCTCGATACAACAAACCGCTAAACTTATGCACGGCGCGTGGCAACAGCACCGCGGCGTGCCTTGTCAGCAAGGCCATCTTCCGGCCGCAACGAAAGGGGTAAGACCCATGACCGTTACCTACGATACGTCTCGCGTGACGCTTGTCGATCATCCGCTCGTCCAGCATAAGCTGTCGATCCTGCGCGACAAGAGCACCGGCACCAACCAGTTCCGCCAGCTCGTACGCGAGCTCGCGCTCTTTGACGGCTACGAGGCCATGCGCGACCTGCCCATGGAGGATGTCGAAGTCGAAACCCCCATCACGACCGCCACGTTCAAGCAGCTTGCCGGCAAGAAGCTCGCCATCGTCCCCATTCTGCGCGCGGGCCTTGGCATGGTCGACGGCATCCTCGACCTGGTGCCCTCCGCTCGCGTGGGCCACATCGGCATGGAGCGCGACGAGGTCACCCACGAGCCGCATGAATATTGCTGCAAGATGCCCAGGGATATCGACCAGCGTATCTGCCTGGTCGTCGATCCCATGCTCGCCACGGGCGGTTCTGCCGAGATGGCTATCAGCTATCTGCGCGAGTGCGGTGTCAAGGACATCCGCATGCTGTGCATCGTCGCGGCCCCCGAGGGTCTCAAGTCGCTGACCGAGAAAGACCCCGACGTGCATATCTATACCTGCGCCATTGACGACCACCTCAACGAGGCCGCCTACATCGTCCCCGGCCTGGGCGATGCCGGCGACCGCATCTACGGCACGCTGTAGTTTCTGGGCCAAACCGGCTAACGTCGAAAATACGAAGAAACGGTGCGCGCGGACAAATAAAAGGCGACCGCGCTCACCCCTGTTAACGGACGTTTTGCCCTGCAGGGTTCGAGAAAAACGTATTACCGTACCTGCGGCATAAAGAAGGTCTTAAGAAAACGAACAGGTGCGTATTAACCGATGCTTTTTCGGTTGTACTTTAGCGATTGGCTCGTACAATAGTCACCAATGTTTGGCGGGAACTGTCCTGTGAGGCGTTAAAAAGGAAAGTGAGGACGCCAGTGTTTCAGATAGCCGATCTGCTCGCTATCGTTGCGGGCGCCATCGCGGGCGCGGTCGCCTTTCTTCCCTTTGTTTTTACGCTCAAGCCGGTTCTTGACGATAAGCAGAATGCGGACATGCTCAAGGGCATGGTGAGTCTGGCGGTCTCGGCGGTCGCCCTGCTCGTCTTTACCTTGGTTGTGTTTGCGTTGTTCGGAGAGGCATTTCGCATGTTCCTCCTGGGCGAGGCGATCGGCTTCGTGGCCTTTATGGCCGCCTGCGCGGTTCGCGTCGCCAAGGCGCTGCGAGATCCTCATGAGGTCGAAAGGTAAGTCGTGGAAATTTTTGAAAAGCTGCCTGATGAGATTAATCATCTGGTCAGCGAGTTCAGCTCCACCCCCGTCGTGGGCGATCTGAGCTGCGGCATCACGCAGTACTCGTTTTGGCTGATCGTCTCCACGATCGTGCTCCTGATCGTCCTGGCCGTGTTCAAGAAGAAGCAGACTTTGGTTCCCAAGGGCTTCTTCGTCAACGGTTTCGAGTACATCATCGAGTACGTCGAGAACGATATCGGCAAGGGCGTCGTGGGTGAGAACTGGAAGAAGCACTTCCCGTTCCTGTGCTCGCTTTTCCTGTTCATCCTGATCAATAACATGATCGGCCTGATCCCGGGAATGAAGCCCGGCACCGGCGCAATCGGCTCCACCGCCGCGCTCGCCATCTTCGCCTTCGTGTACTTCATCTACTACGGATGCAAGGCTCACGGCGTGATCGGCTACATCAAGAGCCTCGCCCCGCAGGGCGTGAGCTTCCCGATGAACGTGCTTGTGTGGGTCGTCGAGCTTTTCTCGACCTTCCTGCGCCTCATCACGCTCGCCGTCCGTCTGTTCTGCAACATGTTCGCAGGACACGTGGTCATGGGCTCGTTCGCCATCATGGCGAGCATGTTCATGCAGCCGCTGCTTCAGCAGGTTTCCGCGGCCCACGCCGTCGGCGCCCTGCCTTCGCTGGCCTGGCTTGCCATCCTCATCCTGATTTATACGATTGAGCTTGTGGTCGGCGCCATCCAGGCTTACGTCTTCACGGTCCTTACCGCCGTGTATGTCTCCGAGGCAGAGGAGGTCGCGGAGGAGGAGTAGTCTTCCGTTCGCGCCTTAAAGGTAAGGCAATTCGTTAAACCGCTGGTGCCCGTACCCATGGAGCCTGGCAGTTATAAATAAGGTTATCCTGCGTGAAATAAGACACGCACGACAAAGGAGGAATCGTGGGAGTTATCGGTTACGGTCTCGGTGTTATCGGCGCTGGTCTTGCTATCGGCCTGTCTGCTCTGGGTGCTACGGGTGCTATGGCCCGTCAGCCTGAGGTCCAGGGCCGCGTGTTCACCGTCTTCATCATGGGCTCCGCCTTCGGCGAGGCTCTGGCTCTGATCGGCTTCGTTGTCGCGCTGATCGTTAAATAGCACGGAGCGTCAAGTATGAATCTTTCATCCCAGAAGAGCGCGATCGCACTCTCCGCGTCCGCGGCCGCGCTGCTCATGCCGGTTTCCGCGTTCGCCGAGGACGGCGCTGCCGGTGCGGACATCCTCATCCCTAAGATGGCGGAGTTCATCCCGGCGCTTATCGCCTTCCTGATTATCTGGATCGTGCTGGCCAAGGTCGCCCTGCCGGGCATCATGAAAACCATGGAGGAGCGCGGCAAGAAGATCGAGGAGAGCCTCGACGAGGCCGAGAAGACCAAGCAGGAGGCTATCGCCAAGCGCGCTGAGTCCGACTCGATCGTCACCGACGCCCGTCGTCAGGCTGCCGACATCGTTCTCGAGGCCCGTAAGGACGCCGAGTCCGAGCGCGCCCGTATCATCGAGGCTGCTCACAAGGAGGCCGAGGAGATCATCGCCAAGGCCCATACGACCGTCGAGGACGAGCGCAAGTCCATCTACGCCGGTGCCGCGAGCTCCATCGCCGACCTGTCCGTTGCCGTCGCCACCAAGATCGTGGGCGAGGCACTCGAGGACGAGACCGAGCAGAAGAAGCTCATCGAGCGCTACATCCAGGAAGCAGGTAGCCTGAATGCCGACTAGCCGCTATCAGGACAAGGTGCTCGAGACTTACGCGCGCTCCCTTCTGGAAGCCGCTAAGGCCGAGAACCATGTGTTCGAGGACCTCGAGATGATTGAGCGCCTGGCTTCCGCCAGCCCCGAGATCATCGCCGTGCTCGACACCATGTCCAAGCGCGACCAGCTCGACCTTCTTCCCAAGGTGGCAGCTGCCTTTAAGTATGTTGCCGAGGAAGACGAGGATGTAGTGGGCGTGACCGTCACCACGGCGATCCCGCTCGACGACGAGCTGCGTCAAACCATCACTAAGAAATGCGAGCAGGACTTCGGCCGCAAGGTATTCCTTATCGAGCAGGTCGACCCGTCTATCGTGGGCGGCCTGGTGCTCGAGGCCCGCGGCGAGCGTCGTGACATTTCCGTCAAGACGCAGCTGCGCATCGCACAGGAGACCCTCGCAAACTCTGCTAATTCGTACGGAGGTGAAGCCTAATGTCCGAAACCCTCAATGCCCAGGATATCGCCAAGAAACTGCAGGAGCAGCTCACGAGCCTCTCCGCGACGGTCGATACGCATGAGGTTTCAACGGTCGACGAGGTAGGCGACGGCATCGCGCGCGTCACTGGCCTCAAGAGCGCCATGGCAGGCGAGCTTCTGGAGTTCAAGAGCTCCGATACCGGTGAGACCGTCTTCGGCCTTGCCCAGAACCTTGACCGTGACGAGGTCGGCGCCGTTCTGTTTGGTGCCGTCGACTCCATCAAGGAAGGCGACGAGTGCCGCACCACTGGCCGCATTATGGATATCCCCGTGAGCCGTGCCATGCTCGGCCGCGTCGTCAATCCGCTCGGCCAGCCCATCGACGGTTTGGGTGACATTGTCGCCACGCATCGTCGCCCCATCGAGTTCAAGGCCCCCGGTGTCATCGACCGTACCCCGGTGTGCGAGCCGGTTCAGACTGGCCTGTTGGCTATCGACTCCATGGTGCCTATCGGTCGCGGCCAGCGTGAGCTTATCATCGGCGACCGTAAGACCGGCAAGACCGCTATCGCCATCGACGCCATCCTCAACCAGCGTGGCAAGGGCATGGTCTGCATCTATGTCGCCATCGGCCAGAAGGCCTCCACGGTTGCCAACATCCGCGAGACCCTCGCTCAGCACGGTGCGCTCGACTACACCATCATCGTTTCGGCCACCGCTGCCGATTCCGCCCCTATGCAGTACATCGCGCCTATGGCCGGTGCCGCTATCGGCGAGTTCTTCATGTACAACGGCGAGGACGGCAAGCCCGCCAGCGAGACCAATCCCGGCGGCCACGTGCTCGTCATCTACGACGACCTGTCCAAGCAGGCTGTGGCCTACCGTCAGATGTCGCTGACGCTGCATCGTCCGCCCGGACGCGAGGCCTATCCTGGCGACATCTTCTACCTGCACTCTCGTCTGCTCGAGCGTGCCGTCAAGATGTCCAAGAAGAACGGTTACGGCTCCATGACGGCTCTGCCGATCATCGAGACCCAGGACGGCGACGTCTCGGCCTACATTCCGACCAACGTCATTTCCATTACCGATGG
Organism: uncultured Collinsella sp.; assembly: GCA_937989795.1. Taxonomy (GTDB): domain Bacteria; phylum Actinomycetota; class Coriobacteriia; order Coriobacteriales; family Coriobacteriaceae; genus Collinsella. The sequence continues at coordinate 22,942 of CALKBB010000142.1, forward strand.
TCAGATCTACCTGCAGTCCGAGCTCTTCTTCCAGGGCCAGCGCCCGGCAGTCGACGTGGGCATCTCCGTGTCCCGCGTCGGTGGTGACGCACAGACCAAGGCTATGAAGCAGGTCGCCGGCAACCTCCGTCTGGACCTCGCTTCGTACCAGGAGCTCGCCGGCTTTACGCAGTTCGGCTCCGACCTCGACGAGGCCACGCAAAAGCAGCTTACCCACGGCGCTCGCATGACTGAGCTCCTTAAGCAGCCGCGCTACAAGCCGTTTGAGGTTGGCGAGCAGATTGCAGTTCTGTTTGCAGGCAACGAGGGCTTCCTCGACGATCTCGAGATTGCCGACGTGCTGCCTTTCCGCGCTGAGCTTATCGAGTACCTGGACAACGGCTTTGGCTCGCTGCTCGATAAGGTTCGCGCCAAGAAGATCGACGATGACACCAAGGCTGAGCTTCTGCGCGTTATCGGTGACTTCAAGCAGCAGTTCATGGCCAAGCACCATGCCGATACGACTGGATCAGAGGAGAACTAAGCCCTATGGCCAACCTTCGCGACATTAAGAAGCGAATCTCCTCGGTTACCACGACCAAGCAGATCACGCGCACGATGGAGATGGTCTCTACGGCCAAGATCCGTCGTGCCCTCGATCGCTCCAAGCAGGCCGAGCCCTATAAGGAGGCGCTGACCGACGTCATGTTGACGGTCGCCGGCGACGCCTCCTGCTCGGGCACCGATCCCATGCTACAGAAGCATGAGAGCGTCAAGCATGGCCTGATTGTCGTTATTGCCTCGGACCGCGGCCTTGCCGGCGGTTTCAATACGACGGTGGAGCGCACGGCCGAAAAGCTCGCCGCTTCTTGGGCGAACGATGGCATCGAGTGCGAGATCATTGCGTGTGGACGTAAGCCGGCCACGTATTTCCGCGACCGCGCAAACGTCGTCATGCACTTTGAGGGCAACTCCTCTGAGCCCGATTTTAATCAGGCCCGCATGATCTCCTCTCATATCTGCGATGCGTATCGTGCCAGTGAGCTTGACCGTGTCGAGCTTGTCTACCACCACGCCAAGAACCGCGTGGATCAGGAGCTTCGCGTCGAGCACTTGCTGCCGCTCGATCCCGAGATGATCGCTATGGCCCACGGTCCGCGTAAGAACGAGACCGACGCCCCTAAGCGCATCTCGTCCACGTTCGAGTTCGTGCCCTCTCCCGAGCATGTTCTCGGCAAGCTTGTACCGTCGTATATCCTGACGGTCATCTACCAGGCCCTGATCGATTCGGCGGCTGCCGAGCAGGGTGCACGCCGCAAGGCCATGCACTCCGCGACGGAAAACGCCACCGCGATCATCTCGACCCTTACCCGCACGTATAGTCGCGTGCGCCAGGCTTCGATCACGACCGAGATTAACGAGATCGTCGGCGGAGCCTCAGCATTGGAGGAACAGTAATGGCTAATAACACCGTAAAGCTTGCGGTCGAGGAAGCCACCAAGAAGACGACTGCCGGTGATGGTCGCATCGTGCGTATCATCGGCCCTGTCGTCGACGTCAAGTTTGACGGTGCGGTGCCCCCGATCTACAACGCGCTCACGGTCGAGGCCGAGACCCCGATCGGTCACCTGAGCACGATCCTCGAGGTTGAGAGCCAGCTTCCGGGCGGCGTCGTCCGCACGGTCGCCATGTCCTCGACCGACGGTCTGCAGCGTGGTCTCATTGCCACCGATACCGGTGAGCCCATGAAGATGCCCGTTGGCCCCAAGACACTCGGCCGCATTTGGAACGTCATGGGCAAGCCCGTCGACGGCAAGCCTATGCCCGAGGTGGAGGAGTTCTATCCCATCCACCATGCGGCACCTCGTTTTGACGAGCTCACCACCAAGACCGAGATCTTCGAGACCGGCATCAAGGCCGTCGACCTGCTTGAGCCCTACATCCGTGGCGGCAAGACAGGCCTGTTCGGCGGCGCCGGCGTCGGCAAGACCGTTCTGATTCAGGAGCTCATCAACAACCTCGCCCAGGAGCATGGCGGCACTTCGGTGTTCACCGGCGTCGGCGAGCGCACCCGTGAGGGTACCGACCTTTATCTCGAGATGAGCGAGTCTGGCGTTATCGACAAGACCTGCTTGGTCTACGGTCAGATGAACGAGCCGCCCGGAGCGCGTCTGCGCATCGGTCTGGCCGGCCTTACCACCGCTGAGTACTTCCGCGATCGCGGCCAGGACGTTCTGCTGTTCATCGACAACATTTTCCGCTTCTCCCAGGCAGGTTCCGAGGTTTCCGCACTGCTGGGCCGTATGCCGTCCGCCGTTGGTTACCAGCCCACGCTGGCAACCGAGATGGGCGACCTCCAGGAGCGCATTACCTCGACCAAGACGGGCTCCATTACCTCCGTCCAGGCTGTCTACGTCCCCGCAGACGACCTGACCGACCCGGCGCCTGCCACGACGTTCACCCACCTCGACGCTACCACGGTTCTTTCGCGTAGCATTTCGTCGCTCGGCCTGTTCCCGGCCATCGACCCGCTCGCGTCTTCCTCCGACGCTCTCGATCCCTCGATCGTCGGCGAGGAGCACTACCGTGTCGCCGTCAAGGTCCAGGAGCTCCTGCAGGAGTACTCCGACCTTCAGGACATCATTGCCATTCTGGGTATGGACGAGCTGTCCGAGGAGCAGCGCCTTACGGTCAACCGTGCCCGTAAGATTCAGCAGTTCCTCTCGCAGTCCTTCCATGTCGCCGAGAAGTTCACAGGCAACCCCGGCGTCTACGTCCGTGTCGAGGATACCGTCCGCTCCTTCGCCGAGATTGTCGACGGCAAGGCCGATGACCTGCCCGAGCAGGCTTTCCGCTATGCTTCCACGATTGAGGACGTGCGCGAGCGCGCCCGCAAGATGGGGGAGAAGTAGGTTATGCGTATCCGCATCGTGTGCCCCGTGAGCCTCGCCTATGAGGGTGACGCTGCGTTTGTGTCGATTCCGTCTACGGATGGCGAGTTTGGCGTTTTACCTGCTCACTCCAGCGAAATCTGCACGATCGACCGCGGTTACGTTCGCGTTTCCGATAAGGCCATGGGCACTGTCGACCACACGTTTGCCGTGGTCGGCGGCTACGCCCAGGTTGCGGAAGATGTCGTGACCGTCCTCGCCGAGCGCGCTTGCGATTTGGCGACCGTCGACGCCGACAAGGTTAAAGCTGATATTCAAGGTTTTGAAGAGAAGCTGGGTAATTTGTCGGAGGATGATGCACGCCGCGCCTACCTCTATAATGAAATCGCATGGTGTAAGCTCAAGCTTGCCCAATAGTCAAACGCTTTAGCGTTCGACCATTTGCGAACACATCATGCCCGGGATGGCCCAGCCACCCCGGGCATGCTTTTTGAAAGGGTAGACCTTGGATATTATCCGCGTTGAGGGTGGCCACGCCATCGGAGGTTCCGTGCCTGTTTCGGGTGCTAAGAACTCCGCGCTCAAACTTATGGCGGCAACGCTTCTGGCGCCGGGCAAGACGACGCTGCGGAACGTGCCCGATATTTCCGATGTCCACGTGATGGGCAAGGTGCTCAAGGGCATGGGCGCTACGATCGATGTTCTCGACGAGCACACGCTCGAGATCGATACCTCCCAGGTCGATTCTTGGGAGGCGCCCTACGAGCTTGTCGCCAAGATGCGCGCCTCCACGGCTGTGATGGGCCCCCTGCTGGGTCGTTTCCATCGCGCCAAGATCGCCATGCCGGGCGGCTGTAACCTGGGTGCTCGCAAGATCGATATGCATATCTTGGGTCTCGAGGCTCTGGGCGTCGAGTTCGACACCGCCCACGGCTACATCAACGCCAGTGCTCCCCAGGGTCTGCACGGCACCACCGTCACGCTCGAATTCGCGAGCGTGGGCGCCACCGAGAACCTCATCATGGCTGCCGTGCGCGCACAGGGCACCACGGTTATCGACAACGCTGCCCGCGAGCCCGAGATCGTCGACCTTGCCAACATGCTCAACGAGATGGGTGCCAAGATCGTCGGCGCAGGCACGCCCGTCGTGACCATCGAGGGCGTGGAGGAGCTGCATCCCGTTACCCATTGCGTGGTGGGCGACCGCATCGAGGCCGGCACCTTTATCGTCGCCGGCGCCCTCATGGCCGATGAGCGCGGCGTCGATGTTACGGGCTTCTGCCCCATCCACCTGGGAATGGTGCTCAAAAAGATGGAACTTATGGGCATCGAGTGCGAGCGTATCGAGAACGGCGTCCACGTCAATCGCGTCGAGCGCATCAGGCCGGTCGATATCCAGACGCTTCCGTTCCCGGGTTTCCCGACCGACATGCAGGCGCAGATCATGGTGCTTTCGGCCCTTGCCGACGGAAGCTCCGTAATTACCGAGAACATCTTCGAGAACCGCTTCATGTTCGCCTCCGAGCTCGTGCGTATGGGTGCCGATATTCGTATCGAGAGCCATCACGCCATGATTCACGGCGTCAAGGGCTTCTCGGGCGCACAGGTCACCTCACCCGACCTGCGTGGCGGCGCGGCGCTTGTGGTTGCCGGTCTTATCGCCGATGGCGTTACCGAGGTCTCGGCCATCCATCACATCAAACGTGGCTACGAGCAGTTTGTCGAAAAGCTGCAGGCGCTCGGCGCGCATGTCGAGCATGCTACCGTCCCCGATCCCGTCATCTACTAATGCAGGTTGCCTATGTTTAACAAGAAACCCCTAGCGGATAACACCCGAAGACCCTCGACTGGTGCGCAGGCCAAGATCTACAGCCGCGACAATGTCGCACGCTATTCCGAGCGCGCCCGTCAGCGCCGTCGCGGCCGCACGGTTCGCCGCGTAGCTCTCATCGCCGTACTCGGCGTGCTGCTGAGCGCCACGACTGCTGCGGGTCTGTGGTTTGCCACTATCATGGGCAAGCTTGGCGACTCCAATGTCATTACCAACAACCTGCGCCAGATTCTGGTCGATACCAATGAGGCAAAAGATCCGTTCTACGTGTTGCTTCTTGGTACCGACGGTCGTCCGGGCGAGGATACGTATCGTGCCGACTCGATTATCCTGGCACGCATCGACCCCACGCAAAAGCAGACGACGCTCATTTCCGTTCCGCGCGACACCAAGGTCGTGTACAAGGGCGAGACCATGAAGATCAACGCCTGCCACACCGTTGGCGGCGCCGAGGCCATGGTCCAGGCGGTCAACGAGCTGTGCGGCGTGCAGATTTCTCACTATGCCGAGGTCAGCTTTGACGGCATGCAGTCGCTTATTGATTCGGTTGGCGGTATCGACATCAACGCGACCGACGACGTCGACGATCCCGAGCATCTGGATATTAAGATTACCGCTGGCCAGCAGCATATGGACGGTGCCACTGCCCTTACCTATGCCCGCTGCCGCTACACCTATGCCGACGGCGATTACACGCGCATGCGCCATCAGCGTCAGGTGCTTGGCGCCCTTGCCAACCAGATTCTCAATAACTTCGATGCCACGAAGATCTTTGGCCTGGTTAATTCGCTGTCCGATATGCTCGTAACCGATATGAGCGTTCAGGATATCGTGTCCACGGTCAATGCCATGCGCGGCATGGATGTCGAGGGCATCTACTCGGCCAACCTGCCCTCGTACGCCGACGACAGCACTATGATCGACGGCGTGAGCTATGTCTTTGTTTACGAAGACGAGCTTAAGGAAATGATGGCCCGCGTCGACGCCGGTGAGGATCCCAAGGGCCCCAACACCATGGGCCTTTCAGACGGCTCCAGCTCCACGATCGGTGACCTCAACAACAATACGTCCGAGGACTACGCATATGGCACCGCGACCTCGTCGGGTGGCTCGGACGATTCCGACGATTCGAGCGACGGCTCCGATTACTACGAAGAGCCCACCGGTGACGGCAACGGCTACGAAGCCAACTATTAGAGTTACGCGGGCTTACCAGCCCGCGTAACGGCTCGACGCTGCGCGCCGCCCAAGGCGACAATTTGTCATTCAAAAGGCAGGGCATGACCAGAAGGTCAATGCCCTGCCTTTTTCATGCCAACTTGTTCGCCTTGGACGTCGCTCGCTGACGTTGGCTCAACCTGCGATGCCGACTACTTTTCTTGCACCAAAAATCGCCCCGTTCTCTGTTGAGGACGGGGCGATTCGTCTTTTGGGCTTATGCAGCCAGTCTTATGCGAAACGGGCGACGAGTTCCTGCAGGACGTCGGTCATCTTGACGAGCGAGCTGACCGGGACAAACTCGTTGACGCCGTGGTAACAGTAGCCGCCTGTCGAGAGGTTGGGGCAGGGCAGGCCGCGGAACGACAGCTGTGCGCCGTCGGTGCCGCCGCGAATCGGCAGTACTTGGGGCTCAACGCCGCAGGCAAGGTAGGCTTCCTTGGCAACATCAATAAGCTCGGGATAGTCACGAACGATCTCGGCCATATTTCGATACTGCTGCTTAATCTCGACCGTTACGCGCTCCTCGCCTAGTCGCTGGTTGAGCAGTGCGGCGGCGGCATTCATCAGCTCGAGTTTCTGCTGGAACTTGGCGGCATCGTGATCACGGACGATATAGCGCGCCGTGGCATGGTCGACCGTTGCCGAGACGCCCTCAAGGTGATAGAAGCCCTCGTAGCCCTCGGTGTATTCCGGGCGCTGCTCGTAAGGGAGCAGGGCGTTGAAGTCGCAGAACAGGTTGCCCGCGTTGACCATGCGCCCCTTGGCGTCGCCGGGGTGAATGGACTGGCCCTCAAAGCGAACGGTTGCCTCGGCGGCGTTGAAGCACTCCCACTCAAGCTCGCCAACCGGACCGCCGTCGACCGTGTAAGCGTACTTGCAGCCGAAGGCCTCGATATCCAACAGCTCGGCACCGTGACCGATTTCCTCGTCCGGGCAGAAGCAAATGCCGAGCGCGGGATGGGGCAGGGAGGGATCCTGCGCGATGCGTGCGACAAGCGCCATGATTTCGGCGACACCCGCCTTGTCGTCGGCGCCCAGCAGCGTAGTTCCGTCGGTGCAGACAAGGTCCTCACCCACCAGGTTGTTGAGGGCAGGAAGTTTGGCGGTGCTCATGGACACGGGCTTGCCGTCGACGATGCCGCAAACCAGATCGCCGCCCTCGTAGTGCACGATGTGCGGCGCTACGCCGGCGCCCGGCGCGACCTCGGTGGTATCGAGGTGCGCGATCAGGCCCAGGGCGGGCTTATTCTCGGAACCAGCGCTAGCGGGAATGTGCGCGCAGACATAGGCGTTTTCGGTTACATGGGCATCGGTTGCACCCAACTCGCGCAGTTCTTCGGCAAGCACGTTGGCAAGGTCAAACTGTACGGTGCTCGACGGCACCTGGTCGCAGTTGGCATCCTCGGACTGCGTGTTGATCTGGACGTAGCGCAAAAAGCGTTCGAGGACATCGGGGCTCGTGGTGGTGTTTTCCATAAAGACCGCTCCAATCTTGGTCGTCGTGTGCAACAAGAACTCTAGCACGGTATGCCACGGCATACCACGACGCTTGGATGGGGTAGAATCAGCCATTGAATGCAGAAGGGACGGAAGATCATGGATACGACAAATAGCTCGCGCGAACTACATCTGACGGTGGCGAACGAAGACTACTTGGAGTGCATGGTTCGCATTGAAAGCGAAGAGGGGGAAACCAACGGCGTGCGATCGGTCGACATCGCGCAGCGTCTTGGCGTCTCCAAGGCATCGGTCAATAAAGCGGTTTCGGCGCTCAAGGCATCCGAACTTGTCGAGCAATCGCACTACGGCAAGGTAGTCCTGACCGATCGCGGCCGCGAGGTTGGCACGGCTATCTGGTACCGTCATCGCCTCGTCCGCACGTTTTTGGTTCAGGAGCTCGGTGTCGAATTTGAGCGAGCCGATTCCGAGGCCTGCATGATGGAGCATGCTCTATCCGAGGACACGATGAACCGCTGGCTCGCCTATCTCGAAAAGCAGGGAATCAGCGTCGAGGAATAGCGGGATATATATGGATACGAGTTATTACAACCGCTTTGGTGCCGAGGAACTTACGCACCGCTTGTCGAGCGAGACCTTGTTGGCGCAGGGCCCCATGGGCAGTGTTCTGTTGAGTGAGTACGATGCCGCCGACATTCCACCGGCGTTTTGGAATCTGGCAGAGCCGCAGACCGTTTCTCGTATCCATCGCTTGTATGTCGCCGCCGGCGCGCAGGTGCTCATTACCAACACCTTTCAGGCATCAAGCTATGCCCTCAAGCACGACCAGATTGCGCCGTCCGTGGCGGAGGTCAATCGCGGGGCCGTCGACGATGCTCGCCAGGCGCACCCACAGCTGCTGCTGGGCTCGATGGGCCCGATTTGTATTGAGTGGTTTGCCGAGGACTCTGCCGAGTATCGTGAAATCCGAGGCATTGCGCGCGAACAAGCGCACGCCTTGCTCAATGCTGGTGTTGACGGTCTGCTGATCGAGACGGTGACGTCTATCCGTAATTTGCAGCCCATGCTTGCCGGCGCCCGAGATGCCGCCGACGGTATGCCTGTCCTGGTGAGTTTTGTCGTTGACGATAAAGGCGACCTGTTGGGCGATGGCCTCAACATCGAGGCAGCCGTTTTGTACGCCGAAAAACACGGCGCAAACTCGGTTGGTGTTAATTGCTGTTCGCTTGCGGCCGCGAACGCGGCGGTGCCCAGGATGGTTGCATCGGCGACTACTCCCGTCACGGTGCGTCCCAATGCGGGAAATCCGGTTCAGACACAGGATGGTCCCGTGTGGCATGAGGACCCCGAAGCCTTCGCTCGCGCATGCGTCGAGTGGAAGCGGGCGGGCGCCGCAATGGTAGGCAGCTGCTGCGGAACCACGGCGGTTACGACAGCCGCTATGGCAGATGCGCTCAATATATAGAACCCGAAAATGGGAGTATCGAATCACCGCCCCCGCTGGGGCGGTTTTTTTTGTTGTCGGTGCGCACCTCGACGCTTTTGCCTAAACGGTGAACGAGCGTGCCGGCGGCTTGCCGGATGCCCGTTGCGGGTATACCTCATGCGTACCATGATCCAAACACTGCGAGGTGTCTGCGCGTGTGCGCGATAATTCACTTTGGAACTGACGGTTGGCGAGCTCGCGTCGACGGAGACTTTACTATCAACAACGTCGCTCGTGTCACTGATGCTATCGGCAGGCTATGGCAAAAGACGAATCCCGGTAAAACGGTATATGTAGGATTTGATACTCGGCCGCAAGCGCGCGAGTTCGCCGAGCTCGCGGCGGGCGTGATTGCCGCCCACGGGCTCGATGCCGTGCTCGTGTCTCGACCGGTGCCGACTCCCGCTCTAACGTGGGCGGCTGCGTATGACGGCGAGGCATGCGGCGCGCTTATGGTGACGGGCTCACATCATCCGCAGGGCTATCTATGCCTCAAGCTGCGGATGGGTGATGGCTCGACGGCCAACCAGGATGTCATCGAAGAGCTCGAGGAGACGATGGCCGCCGAGCCGCTGGGGCTTGAGGGGCAATACCGCACGGCAGATATAATTCCCGACTATATGCGAGCGGTGGCATCGTTTGTCGACGCGGATGCCATTCGCGCCGCGCATATGCGTGTGGTGGTTGACCCCATGGGCGGAGCTGCGCAGGGATATCTTGCCGACTTGCTTCGAGAGCTTGGCGTCGAAGTCCATGAGATTCACGCCGACGAGACGACCGATAGGGGAGATATCTGCCCCGACCCGGTCGAGCCGTGGGTGGATGCTTGTGAGCGCGCAGTTGTCGAAGACGGGGCGTGCGCCGGTCTGGTGACTGATGGCGACGCCGATCGTATCGGCGCGGTTGATGAGCGCGGCAGATATATACATCCACATCAGATTATGGCGCTCGTTTTGGGCGATTTGGTCCAGTATCGCAATCTGAAGGGACGTGTCGTCGTCAACCTTTCATGCTCCACGCTTGTGCGTCGCATTGCCGAGGCGCTCGGCTGCCGCGTGGTCATCAAGCCCGTCGGTTTTAAATATATAGCCGCCGAGATGAAGAAGGGCGGCGTTCTCGTGGGCGGTGAAGAGGCCGGTGGTATCGGTATCGCCGCGCACATGCCCGAGCGCGACGGCATCCTTGCCTGCCTGATTTTGTGCGAGCTCATGGCCAAGACCGGCGCGCCCTTGGGCGTGCTTATCGATCAGCTCGAGGCGAGCTTTGGCAAGACGAGTTACGGACGTCGAGATTTGCGCCTTGAGGCCGAGGATGCCGAGACGTTGCGCACGCTGCTTCCCGGCGTGAATCCCAAGTCGATATGCGGCAAGGCGCCGCAGAGCGTAAGCCATATGGACGGCTTGCGTCTGGCATTTGAGGATGACACCTGGCTGCTGATCCGTCCCAGCGGGACCGAACCGGTGGTGCGCGTGTACGCCGAGGGCTTTTCGGTGGAGGAGCGCGATGAGCTGCTAGATGCCGGCTGCGCTTTGGCCAGGGGCGCATATCGGCTATAGCCAAGGGGCCACTCTATATAAAGATGTGCTCGGCAAGCGGTAGCTATCAACTGGCAAGCGTCAGTTGAGGGCACAGTTGTGTAGGAAATGTGTGCGCCCAGATTCCCGCCCCCGGGGCCCCTCGGGTCTGGCAATATATCTCCTTGCCGCGCGGCCCGGTCGGACCGGATGTACCGCGCAGGCGTGCACCTTGAGAACCGGATACTGCGAGGATGGACACACCAGATGTGTCGCATCCGGGCAGACATCGAACCATTTGAAATGGTCTAACTTGGATTTGTTTTTCGCAAGGCCGCCGAGAGGCGGCCCCGAGAAATTCCTTTTCCTATACTAAAACCATATGAATCGAACGGAACCGATCAGCGATGAACTGAGAGGACCGGACGGGCTCGAAGCCCATTTATTTTGGACGGAGAGTTCGATCCTGGCTCAGGATGAACGCTGGCGGCGCGCCTAACACATGCAAGTCGAACGG
>CALKBB010000143.1 GCA_937989795.1 uncultured Collinsella sp.
CAGGTGGTCGAGCGTGTTCATCCGGCCACCATCCAGCACGATGCTTTCCCGGTGCAGGGTGCGGGGCTTTGCTTCCCGCTGGTCGATGTACTCCACCTCCTCGCCGAGCGGTATGAAATCTCGATTGGCGTTGTTGTACATATATTTCGTCAGGTTGATGAAGCGTTCCAGCGTCGCTTCGGTCTTGTCGGAACGGGTGATGAGCAATCCGTAGAGTGCGTTGAGCGTGTTGAACAGAAAATGTGGGTTGATCTGCGCTTGCAGGGCACGCACCTCGGCACGGGCCGTGAGCTCCTTTTGCACCTCGAGCTCGTGGATGGCGAGCTGCGTGGACAGGATCTCGGCAAAACCCGAGGCGAGCGCATACTGGGTACGGTCAACGGCACGCAGGGTCTTGTAGTAGAACTTGAGCGTGCCGACGGTGCGGTCGCCCACCTTGATGGGCGCGATGATACCGGCGGGAACATGGTTGTGCGAGCCGTCCGAGCCCACCACGTCCACCACGCGGTTGAACGACTGGACGATACCGTGCTCGATGACGTAGCGCGTGGCAAGTGTGTGGATGGGCGAATCGGGCAGCAGCTTTTCCTCAAACTCGCCCGCGCAGGCCAGCACGTTGCTCTCGTCGGTGATGGCAACCGTCATGGCACGCGTCTCGGGCAAAATGCGCTGGCACACCAGACGCGCCGACTCCTGCGTCAGGCCGCCTTTGATGTCCTCGAGCATGGCAGAGGCCACCGAGAGCGTCTCTTCGGTGTACTGCGAACGCACCGAATCGGAATTGAGCGTCAAATAGATAAAAATGCACAGAAAGATGCACAGCAGCGCGCAGGCGACCACGGTCGCGATTGGCTCAATCCCAGTCGCCAGGGCAAAAATAAAGTACAACAGCACGCAGATGGCGCAGACAACGGCGATCACGCGAAAGATTGATATTGAACTATCGCGCTGGGCGCGGCGGTCGATCATTCAGTCCCCTCCAGGATGCTGGTCAGTTGTGCGTCGCGCCAGAGCCCGTCCATGATCTTGGGCCAGAAGCTCTGAAAACGCAGGTAGCTTGCGGCGTTTTGGCGCGCGTAGGTCTTGGCCTCGTCAATACCGTGCCGCCAAATGCGTAGATACCCCTCGCGCTCGCGGGTAAACACGCTGCGGACCATGGCGGTCTTGCGCACACGGTCGTCGAGCTCGCGTGAAATCCACGGGCCCGGATAGGGCATGAGCGACGCGGCCGTGACGGGAACGAGCTCCTGCTGGTGCGCGGCAAATGTCAGCTTGGCACGCTCGTAGTACCAACGGTACACATCCTGCATAAAGCGCGGGGAGCGCTTCTCGGACTCGGGCGGCAGGTGACGAACGGTCCACTCGTTGTCAAACCACACGTCGTAGCCAAACATGCGCATGTTAAAGAGGTAATCCAGGTCCTCGCCTCGGGTGATAAACGGGTCAAACGCCACACGGGTAAAGGCGCGGGCATGAAGCGCCATAAGGCCGCCGCATGCGTAGTTTGAACGCGAGATGCGAGTGCCCGAGAGCGCCTTTTTCATCCAACGATTGAACTCGATGCGCTTGGTCCACCAACGATGGCAAATGCCGACCTTGTCTGTGGGCGCCAGCGGCGATCCGTCGCGATCGTAAAAGTAACCGCTCTTAACCAAAATCGGCAGGCCCTGACGCGTCTGCTGACCCAGCGCATAGGTCGCGCGCTTCATAAAGTCGGCATCGATAACGGTCTCGTCGTCATCCAAAAAGACAACGGCGTCGTGGCCGAGCACCGCAGCGCAGGCAAGCCCCATATTGCGAATGGCGCCGTATCCGCGCAGGCTCACGCACTCGCCCGAGCCCTTGGGAGCAATCTGCGCCACACGGTCGGCGATGCGCGATGCCTGGGTGTTGGTAACCACGGTGACCTTGAGCGTAGGGTGCGCGTCGACGATTTCGCGGACGCGGTTCGACACATCAGCCGTGGCCGAAATGGGACAGACCACCAAAAGGATAATCCTCGGAATGCCGCGCACCTGCTCGAGCGAAGCAAGACAGCGGTCGAGTTCGGGATTGGTGGCGTTGAGCTTCGTCGAGTGGTCATAGACGCCGGGAGCGTTTGCACGGGCATCATCGCCCGCCCAATATGTTGGAATCACAACCGTGGCGTTCATGCCTTCCCTCCCTGCAACACAAAAACGGGGCGCCGCCAAACA
>CALKBB010000144.1 GCA_937989795.1 uncultured Collinsella sp.
TCCTCTACGGCCAACAGCGGTACGCAATCCGGCACGACCGACTCAAGCCAAACGACTGACGGCTCTCAACCGAGCACGGGCGACCAGACGAGCGGCAATGCATCGGGCACGGGATCTACCGACAACAGCAGCACTAATAGCTCGAGCGGAACCGCGTCAGGCACGGCATCTGACAGCTCGAGCCAAGGCACGACATCGGGCAACTAAGCACGTTTGCCTCTCATAGATAACCGACCTGTACAACGGGCGCGAATCGAAAGCGGTTCGCGCCCGTTTGCCTTGGGCGCCGCCATGGCGAACGCCATGCGATGGTAAGATGCTTTACATGTGTAAAGAGGAGATTTGCCATGAGCAAGACAATAATTAGGCCCACGCTTTCGCTGGGCAACCACATCTATCTGTATCGTCTGCTGCGCGATGCGATCGGGTGCGGCAAGCAAACGTTTATGACACAGGTCGAGGAGGCACTTGCCACTGGCGACATGACCGCTTATGACCTGGGCTTCGAGTCCACGCGCGAGTTGCTCGAGGAACTCGACGACTGCATTAAGCTGACCGTCTTTAAGGGCGGTCGCCTGTATGCCACGGTCATCGCCAACGAGGCCTGGGATGCTGCGCTTGCCAAGGGCGAGGACAAGCCCAAGACCGCCAAGGGCGCCAAGCAGTCCTACAAAAAGAAAAAGCGCGGTGAGAAGGACCTCAAGGCCGTGCGTCCCAAGCACGTTAAGCGTCCCAAGCCCGAAGCCATGGTTGAAGCCGCGCCGGAACCCGAGCCCGAGGCAGAGATCGAAGTCGCTATTGAGGTAACGGCAGAAGCCGAAACCGAAATCGTCGCCACGACCGATTCCGAAGTCATATCCGCGCAGGAAGCCACTGTGGAGCTCAACGAGGCTCCCAAGTCGACAACCGAAGAAGCCGCTAACCAACCCGAGACGTCTGCGTTGCAAAACAACGATATCTTTGGCGACGAGGCCGAGGACGATCAGCCCGAAGAGCCCGCCGATCAAGGCGCTACCGAGTCGGCGCCGGAGCCCGAGCCGCCGCAGCCCGCCATCTCGCTCACGGTCGTCTATGACCCCGAGAATGCCAATGCCGGCATCACCACCATGGCGTCCACGCCCATCGAGGCAAAGCCGTCTATCGAGGCGGAGGACGCCCCAGAAGCCGATGCCAAAACCGAGGCTGAAGACACATCCGTCTCCGTGGAACCGACAGATTCCGCAGTTAATCCGGAACCGGTGCCTGAGTCTGCACCCGTCATCGAGTCCACATCCGCACCTGTACCGGCTCCGGTCCCCGCGTCCGCAGCACCGACCATCCCTGAGGACTTCCCCGTCGATTTCGCAACCGAGGTCTTCTGCCCCGGCCCGCTTCTGCACCAGTTGTCGACCTATCTCCCCTACGGCGCCGATACCCTCGGCATCGTCGGCGAGTACTACTGGATCGCCCGCGAGCGCGGTGCCATCGAGGCCGCGCGAAACCGCGCAAGCTTCCCCCTGCGCTACACGCAGGCCGGCGAGCGCCGCGAGGTTACCGTGCGCATCCGCCGCAACACCACCGGTGGCCTCGGATCCACCTGGGCCATCGATAAAGTCGAAGAACCCGAGCAGTAACGACAAACGGCTCAAATCCAAATCAGGATTTGAGCCGTTTTTATTTGTTGATGTTGCGTAACCAACAGCGAGCGGGCCGCAAGTGCCCCAGGTTGCCGTGAAAGAGGAGCGACGCGTACTTCGGTACGCGAGCGACGGCTTGAACGGCAAGATGGGGTGCTTGCGGCCCGCGCAGCGTCGAGCAGTTACGCGGTTTGGAAAACCGCGTAACGATCTAGTCGCGCGTCAGCTTACGGTGAATACGATGCGGCTGGGCTGCGTCCTCACCCAGGCGCTCGATACGGTTGGCCTGATAGGCCTCAAAGTTGCCCTCGAACCAATACCAGTTGCCCGGATTCTCGTCGGTGCCCTCCCACGCCAGAATGTGCGTGGCGACGCGGTCCAGGAACATACGATCGTGGCTAATGACCACCGAGCAGCCCGGGAACTCGAGCAGCGCCGCCTCGAGCGAGGACAGTGTCTCGACGTCGAGGTCGTTCGTGGGCTCGTCGAGGAGCAGCAGGTTGCCGCCCTGCTTGAGCGTGAGCGCCAGGTTCAGACGGTTGCGCTCGCCACCGGAGAGTACGCCAGCGCGCTTCTGCTGGTCCTGGCCCTTAAAGCCAAAGCTCGCCACGTACGCGCGGCTGGGGACCTCGGTCTCGCCGACCATCATGTGGTCCAGGCCATCCGAGACGACCTCCCACAGGTTCTTGTCGGGGTCGATGCCAGAACGGTTCTGATCGACATAGGAGATCTTGACGGTCTCGCCCACCTCGAGCTCGCCCGAAGTCAGCGGCTCCAGGCCCACGATGGTCTTGAAGAGCGTAGTCTTGCCCACACCGTTGGGGCCGATGACGCCCACGATACCGTTACGCGGCAGGGTGAAAGAAAGGTCGTCGATGAGCACGCGACCGTCGAATTCCTTGTGCAGGTGA
Organism: uncultured Collinsella sp.; assembly: GCA_937989795.1. GTDB lineage: Bacteria > Actinomycetota > Coriobacteriia > Coriobacteriales > Coriobacteriaceae > Collinsella. Next base: position 2,528 of record CALKBB010000144.1, read on the forward strand.
TGGGCCTCGAGCACCTTGTTACCCAAACGCGGTCCAACGGGAATGCGGATATCGGTCCAGTCGAGCTTCTGGCTTGCGCGGGCCTCGGCCTCCATCTCCTCGTAGCGAGCCAGACGGGCCTTGTTCTTGGCCTGGCGAGCCTTGGGCGAGCTGCGTACCCACTCGAGCTCGGCCTCCATGCGCTTGGCGAGCTTGGCGTCGCGGTTGCCCTGAGCCTCGATACGGGCGGCCTTGGTCTCCAGATACGTGGAGTAGTTGCCCTTGTAGGGATAAAGGTGACCGCGGTCGACCTCGCAGATCCACTCGGCAACGTTATCCAGGAAGTAGCGATCGTGCGTGACGGCAAGCACCGCGCCCTGGTAGTTGTGCAGGAAGTGCTCGAGCCACAGGATCGACTCGGCGTCCAGGTGGTTCGTGGGCTCGTCGAGCAGCAGCAGGTCGGGAGCCTCGAGTAGCAGCTTGCACAGGGCCACGCGACGGCGCTCGCCGCCGGAAAGTACGTTGACCGGCATGTCGGAATCGGGCAGCTGCAGGGCGTCCATGGCCTGGCCGAGCTTGGAATCGATATCCCAGCCGTCGGCGGCGTCGATCTCGTCCTGGAGCTTTCCCATCTCGGCCATGAGGGCGTCCATGTCGCAATCCGGGTCGCACATCTCCTCGCCGATCTTGTTGAAGCGATCGACCTTGGCGATCATATCGCCAAATGCCATGCGCACGTTCTCGATGACGGTCTTGTCGTCGTCGAGCGGCGGCTCCTGCTGCAGGATGCCCACGGTGTAGCCGGGGGTGAGCCTGGCATCGCCGTTGGAGACCTCCTCGATGCCGGCCATGATCTTGAGCAGGGTCGACTTGCCCATACCGTTGGGGCCCACGACGCCGATCTTGGCACCGGGGTAGAAGCTCAGGGTCACGTCGTCAAGGATCACCTTGTCGCCATGGGCCTTGCGAGCCTGATACATCTGGTAGATAAACTCTGCCATTTGCCTGTTCTATCCTTTCTACCTGCTGTTTCCCTATTCTTGATTCGCCTTAGTGGAAACGAAATGAGGGAACCAGCTCTGAAACGTAACGAAAAAGGGGCATGGTTGCCCACACCCCCTAATACTACCTGGGAAAAGTCCCCCGGAACATACTATGAACTGCGTACGCTAGTTTTCCGCAACCTTAACGAGCGGCTCGCTGCGATTTGCGCCACAACAGATACGAGTAGACGTAGACGGCTCCAACCGAACCAAACGCCAGAGCCGCAATCACCGCGGCGACGACTTCACTCGAAAGCACGCTGCCTGCCACGCCCATCACAATCAGGCCAATACCCAGCACCATAAAGCAGGCGCCGCCAAAACGCTGCGTACGGCGCCAGTTCTCGAGATCGGCAAGCGCCCAGGGTGTCTTGATACCGAGCGTATAGTTCTGCTTCACACGCGGCAAGTAGTTGCCTACGCCGATGAACAGCAAACCGACAACACCGGAAATCAGCACGTTAACCGAACCGACCGCCGGCACCACGCCCCAGACCGTAAGCTCTCCCAGCCAGCTTATGGCGCACATGAACAAGGTGAAGGCGATTACGAAGCCCTGATAGAACTTGCCCGAGGTTCGATATGCCTCACCTTTGGGGTCGATGCGCGGCACCACGCAGAACATTGCGAGAAGCGCCAGAGGCAGCACGCCGAGCGCGGAGGCCATCCAGCTAGGACCCCAACCGTCGACGGCGCCGTTCGCGCCCCAGTGCGTGGGAATCTGCGCAGGCAAGCTCGGCATCACCATGAGGTGCGCTACGACATTGGCGACGCACAGAGCGACCAGCGCAATCCACACGCGCGACGATACCCCCGTGGGGTGAATGCCCTTGTTTTCGTTATTCATCCTTATCACCTTCCGTGTTTGTAAAGCCCATAAACCAGCCAATCAAATCCTGCATGACGGTGGTGTTTAAGCTGTATACGATGTTTTGGCCATGGCGCTCGTCGGTCACCAACCCGGCGTTTTTGAGCGTCGCCAAGTGATGGCTCAGCGACGGCTTACTGATATCGAAATGCTCGGCAAGCTCCCCCGCCGTGCAATTGCCCTCGCGCAGCAACTCCAAAATGCGCCGTCGCGTTGGATCGGCAAGCGCCTTAAAACCCTCTCCCGGCATAGGACCTCCTCTCATCATCTCTCATGACGTGCACACTATACTCGGTATTTAGATGTTTGTCTAACTATCTAATCTCAATGCTTCAAACCACATCAAAGTAAGCGCCGTCGCAACCTATGGGCGATTACCTATAATGGCAATAGCTAAAACACGATTCGCTTCCCCATCGGAGGATGTCTATGACCGAAACTGCTGCACTCGTCGAGACACGCGACACCAAGCTCGAGATCATCATGGGCCGCGAGGCACTCGATAAGCTCGCCGATGCTACGGTGCTGGTGCTCGGCTGCGGAGGCGTGGGCTCCAACTGCTGCGAGGCACTCGCCCGCGGCGGCATCGGTCATTTCGTCATTCTGGACAAGGACATCATCGCGCCCAGCAATATCAATCGCCAGGCCATCGCCTTTCACAGCACCGTCGGCAAGCGCAAAGTGGACGTGATGGATGCCATGATCCGCGATATCAATCCCGCCGCCACCGTTATCAAACGCACCGAATACCTGCTGAGCGACAACATCGACGAGTTCTTCGCGAGCGTTTTGGAGCAGACGGACGGCAAGCTCGACTACGTCGTCGACGCCATCGACACCATCTCGGCCAAGCTCACCATTGCCAAATATGCTCAGGACCACGACATTCGTTTGGTTAGCTCCATGGGCGGGGCCAACAAGCTCCATCCCGAGTGCCTCCGCTTTGCCGACATTTTCGATACGGTACGTGACCCCATGAGCCGCATCATGCGCAAAGAATGTAAGAAGCGCGGCATCAAGAGCCTACATGTACTGTTTAGCTGCGAAGAATCGGTTAAGACACAGCCCCGCGACCCTTCCAATATCCACGAGCGCACCGAGTTGGGCACCGCCAGTTTTATGCCGCCCATCATGGGCCAAATGATTGCCGGCGAGGTTATCCGCCAGATCAGCGGGCGCGGCACCGAACGCGTACGCTCCGATGGCCAGCGCCTGGACTAGCGGAGCGCACCGAGATGGAGCCCCGGTTATTTGATGCACACTGCCATCTTGATTTGATGACTTACCCGAATGCCGTTGCCGACGAAACCGCGGCTATAGGGCTGGGGGTCTTTGATTGCGGGGTCGACCCACGCGACTTCGCGGCAGCAAAAAAGCGTGCCAGCCGCTACCCAAACATTATCGCGG
>CALKBB010000145.1 GCA_937989795.1 uncultured Collinsella sp.
CCCATCGCGCCATCATCGTCTCCGAAGAGGTCAAGCGTGGCAGCTATGCCGGTGAGATCTCCGCCCAGATCGCCGAGGAGCTGCTCGATGAGCTGCTTGCCTTTGTCGCCGACGGCCAGCACAGCGTGCTGCTCTCGAGCCACATTACGTCCGACCTCGATCGTGCCGCCGACCGCATCATCTGCATCGATAACGGTTCGATTGTGTTTGATCTGCCGCGCGAGGACATTACCGACCGCGCCGGCATCGCCCACTGCACCCAAGCACAGGCCGCCGAGCTTATGGCTTGCGTCGAAGGTGCCCGTGCCGCCCACCACGCCTATAGCGTGGACGTGCTCGTGCCCAACCGTCGCGAAACGCTCGAGGCCTTCCCCGAGATTCCCTGCGATCGGGCAACCATTGACGACTATCTGCGCCTCATGCTGAAAGGGGCTTCGAAATGAAACGCGCCTTTATGTCCGAGCTCGCTATCGTTCGCACGCTCGTCCCGAGCATCGCGGGCGTCGGCCTGTTCATATTCGTCGTGCTGACCCTTGCCAACGCATCGGACGGCGATTCCGGCATGAGCGCTGGCGCCTGCGCGGTCAGTGCCATGTCACCCATCATGGTCATGAGCTCGCTGGCCGGCTTCGACAATCAAAACGGTTGGGAGCGCTATCGCGCAACGCTGTCTCTCTCGCGTAAAGACATCATCTGCGCACGCTACCTGAGCATCATTGTCTTCTCGGCTGTCACGGCGTGCGCCGCCGCGCTTCTGAGCATCGTCTCCTTCCCGCTCTTCAACAGCGCGGGTATCCCGTTGACGGGACAGATTGTCTTTGAGATTGCAATAGCCTCAGCAGCATCAATGCTCATCTCCCTCATGATGGTGTTTTTGGCGCAGCCGCTGTTCTTTCGCTTTGGACACATGGAAGCGCTGCGCCTATCCGTTGGTCTGTTTGCCATGCTCGGATGCCTTGCCATGGCCACGCTGAGCTCCTCCAACCCCATCAGCAACTGGCTCATGTCGATTGCCGGAGCGAATCCCGATCCCGCCGTTCTGGGCTGTCTGTGTGCAGGCATCGCCGCACTTACCCTCGCGCTATGTGCAATCAGCTGCGCAGTCAGCACCGAGGTCTATCGGGCACGCGACCTGTAATCGACAGCCAAAGGGCTTGGGCTGCACGCCACCTCATTTACTAGATAAGACGAAGCAACAACAACGCCGCCGCCCTTCGAAGCATGCCGTTTAGATCTTGGAAACCAAAGAGAAGTCGACAGCATATCAACAATTCGAGCCTTCACCAAATGGCTCCCCGGAACATAACCCCCGTCTCGCCGCGGCCATATCAAACCTTCATGGTGGGGCGGTATCCTCATGTCCATAAAACTCGCAGGATAAACCCATTATCCAAGGAGGCACCGCACCCGTGTCGTGGGTTGTCGCAGCATTTGCGTCAGCATTCTTTGCCGGCATCACATCCATCTTGGCCAAATGCGGCATCAAGCAGACCGACTCCGATGTCGCGACGGCCATTCGCACCTGCGTGGTGCTCGTTTTCGCCTGGGCAATGGCGGGCATTTCTGGATCCATTGGAACCATTGGCAGCATCGAACCCAGATCCTGGCTCTTTCTCGTCCTCTCGGGACTCGCTACCGGTGCTTCGTGGATCTGTTACTTTAAGGCGTTGAGCATCGGAAATGTCAATAAGGTCGTACCGGTCGACAAGATGAGCACCGTGCTCGCCGCGCTGGTCGCCATCGCGCTTTTTGACGAGACGAGCAACCTTGCGGTTAAGCTCGTGGGAACCGCTGCCATCACCCTCGGCACGTTTTTAATGATCGAGAAGAAGCAGTCCGCCGAACCCGAGCAGCAGCAAGACCGAACCTGGCTCGCTTACGCCCTCGGCGCCGCCGTGTTCGCGGCACTCACCTCCGTCCTCGCCAAGATCGGCATCGAAGGCGTCGAGTCAAACCTGGCCACGGCAATCCGCACCTGCGTGGTACTGGTTATGGCATGGGCAATCGTGGCAGCCAAGGGAAAACTGGAGCAGGTCGCGCACGCTGACCGGCGCGAACTCACATTTCTCGCAACATCGGGCATCGCGACCGGAGCATCGTGGCTGCTCTATTACTATGCCATCGCTGCAGGCCAGGTGAGCGTCGTGGTGCAGATCGTCAAACTATCGATTGTCGTATCGGTACTATTTGCGCGCCTGGCATTCAACGAAATACTCTCACGACGCAGCGCCATCGGTCTCGCCCTCATCGTCCTGGGCACCGCCGCGCTCGCAATTTGGAAATAGCGCGGCCAGCAGCCGCTACATCCTCACACCTGGCTTGGGATGCCTGTGCTGGCCGTGGAAGGCCGTGCGCTTACCGCGCGAGATGGCAAACTCGGGACAACAGTGCAGGCAACGAAGGCAGGCTGCGCACTCCGGCTTTGTCCAGACGGGAAGGCCGTCGCGCATCTCGATCGCCGCCATGGGGCAGCGCTTGGCACACAGGCTGCAGCCGATGCAGCAATCGGCATCGACGGCAAACTTGCTCGTCTGCTGCATGCGCGGCAGCCCAATTGCGTGATACGCGCACGATGCAAACAGAGGCACGCGATGGCGCATCATGTTGCCCGTGCGGCGCGCCCGAACTGCCTTAATCGCCGCATCGATCTGCACCTCGGCCGCCTTGTTGATGTTCTCGACCTTTTTGGAGTCGGACAAATCAAACACGGGCGTCCAGGTATCGGGCATCTTGACGCTCATCGCCGCATCTAACTCGAGCCCACGCTCGTGTAGCAGATCGCGGGCGAACTTGGCCGAACCATATGTCGAGACATAGAACGTATAGGGGCGCTCGCCGCCCTTTGTACCGGCAGCAACCGATAGGTCGACAGTCTTCAAAAACTCGATCATTGGCGTCGGCAAGCCCCAGGCGTATACCGGGGCGACAAACCCCAGCCGACAGGGGCCTTCCATCACAGCAAGGTGAAGGATCTCGGCATCAAAGCGCTCAATCGACATAACTTTGTCGCTTGTCGCCGCTGCAATGCGACGCGCCACATGCTCGCTGTTCCCTGTCGCACTAAAGTACAGGATCATCTCGTACCCCTGGAATTGACTCGTGAAAAACCGCGCTACTTGCGCAGCGGCTTGGGCAGCGGAATGCCGGCGGCGATGACGGCCGCGATGATCATGCAGACGATACCCTTGAGTGGGAAGCACATGAGCAGCAGGCCCACGACCATGACGGGCTGACGCATAACGGTGCCCATCGTCGAGGCCGTGCAAACGGCGACGCAAAAGACCGGATCTGCGCCGGTGAGGATGGCCAGGCCGTAGCCCAGGCTTACGCCCGAGAAGATAACCGGGAAGAAGTGGCCGCCGCGCCAACCCAAATTGATAAGAGCGGGGGTCAGCATGGCCTTGACCAGACCGGTCAAAATAAGCACGCCGGCGGGAATGGTCAGATAGGTTTCCATGAGCACGTCGGCTTGCGTTTCGCCGGCAAACATGGTGAAGGGCAGAACAGTACCGCAGGCGGCGAGTACCAGACCGGCCAGCATGGCCTTGACGACAGGACGCGCCCCTATTGCATGGGCAAGCGCTTCGCTCGCGTGCTCAGAGACAAAGTACAACCAGCCGCAGATTGTTCCGATCAGCGACAGAGGAATGAGCCAGGCAAGCTCTAGGTTGCCCACCTCGGCGGACTCGAACCTGGGCAGGCCCATGCCGCCGCCCACAAGCTGGCCAAGCAGCAGGTAGGTGCCCAGACCGCCGGCAATCGCAATGCCGTAGACCACCGTCTTTTGCACCTTGGGCAGCTTGATGGTGATCTCGCCGGACGCGGACTCATCATCGGCGTCTTCGCCCTGGCCGTCAGCGCTACCGGCAAGCGGCGCCACAAAGCCAAAGACGGGCGCGGTAAAGAGCGCCGTCAGGGCAGCCTGGGTACCCAGCAGCGTGAGCTCCCTAAACTCGGCGCCAAAGCGACGCATGCGGTCGCCGACCCAGCTGCACAGACCAGCGATAACGCCGGTCAGGCCGGCCTCCGGTCCAATACTTCCGCCAAACAGCAGCGGCAGCAATGCCGCGAGCGAAAGCTTGCCCAGGTTGTCGTACGGGTAGCGCCCGTCTTGCTTAACCTTAGCCATCACCTGGTTGAGGTCATCGGTCTTGGTGCCTGTCATCTTTTCGTACAGACCGATTAACAGGCCGCCCAGCAGGCAGACAAAAAACGGGTACGGCAGAAAGCCAAACGGGCCGCTGGCAAGCTCGGGCGAAGCGACGCCCAGCGTGCTCGGAATCTCGGTCCATAGATAGTCGATGCCGTGCTCCATCGCAAAAAAGAACAGCCAGACCGCGGCACCTGCGAACGCACCGGTCACGGCAACGCTGACCAAAAACAGCGCGCGATTTGTGGGTTTGGCAAGGTTATCCATCGGGACCTCCCGGAGTCATGCGGTCATAG
>CALKBB010000146.1 GCA_937989795.1 uncultured Collinsella sp.
AATCTGCGTCGGCGAACACCTTTTTCAGCTGGTACTGCAGCTTGGCATCGCCGCGATAGAACGTACCGTGAGCCACCGACTCATAGGTAATGCCTGCCACCTCGACCGTCTGCGAATCATAGGCCCTGGGCTTTTCCTGCACAGGCGCGCTGCCGCCCGAACCGCCAGGCGAGCCGCTCGGAGCACTACCGCCACAGCCGGCCACTGTACACGCCAGCACGGCCGAAAGCGTCACGGTGGGAATTCCTAACAGCAGTTTCTTTGTCATGGGCCTCATCATTCTCACCGCTCCTTTCGGCTTGCAGCTCATCCATTGCCCGAGTCCCAAGTCGACCCCGTGGCATCGGCTTCCACTATGAGCGTATGACGAAACACGGCGCCGGCGAAGTGACCCGTGGCCCAAATAACGACCCACCAGCGTTCCTTATGGGCCAAAAGAACTCGCACATGCACGCCCCCGGCCCATAAAACGAGACGTCTGTCCCAATGTTCGATTCGATCCAACAATCCGCACGACACGTTTTCGACAACGTATCCAACCGCAAACGCAGCAAGACGCATTCGGCCGCCTTCAAATTTACTCGGGCAGAACCGACTCGGTTTTGTCCGAGTAAGCTCTTTCCATCCTAAGTTCGAACGGTTGTTCGATGGATTTCGTGTTGGTTGGAATCGTCTGTGGGCTGGGCTATGCTACCTTGACTATCTATATGACTTAAACGCAGCAAAGGAGCACCGAGAGAGCGAGTATGGCAAAAAACACCGCAAACTATGGTAACGACAGTATCCGCCAGCTCAAGGACGAGGAGCGCGTACGCCTGCGCCCCGCCGTCATCTTTGGCTCGGATGGACTCGACGGCTGCGCGCATGCCGCCTTCGAGATCCTGTCCAACGCCGTTGACGAGGCGCGCCAGGGCTACGGCAAGCTCATCACCCTTACCGCCTTTCGCGATGGCTCCATTCAGGTAGAGGACAATGGCCGCGGCTGCCCGCTCGACTGGAACCCTTCCGAGAAGCGCTTTAACTGGGAGCTCGTCTTTTGCGAACTCTACGCCGGCGGCAAGTATAACAACAACCAGGGCGGCGACTACGACTTCTCGCTCGGCACCAACGGCCTGGGCTCCTGCGCGACTCAGTACGCTTCCGAGTACATGGACGTCACCGTCTGGCGTGACGGTAACAAGTACTCCTTACACTTTAAGAAGGGCAAGGTTGTCGGCGCCAAGAAGAAGGCACTCGAAATTGAGCCCAGCGACGAGGACCGCACCGGCACCACTATCAAGTGGCGCCCCGATCTTGAGGTCTTTACCTCAATTAGCATTCCCCACGATTGGTATCGCGAGACCATGCGCCGTCAGGCCGTGGTCAACGCCAACGTGACCTTCCGCCTGCGCATCGAGGGCGACGACGGCGAGTTTTCCGAAGAGGATTTTTGCTATCCCAAGGGCATCGAGGACTACGTGCTCGAGAAGGTCGGTACCGACTACCTTACCGAGCCCTTCTTTATCGAGGCCGACCGTCGCGGTCGCGACCGCGAGGACCTGCCCGACTATAACGTAAAGATCACCGCGTGTATGTGCTTCTCGCGCACCTTCATGATGCAGGAGTACTACCACAACTCATCGTGGCTCGAGAACGGCGGTTCGCCCGAGAAGGCCGCTCGCAGCGCTTTGACCAGCGCCATCGATGCCTACATTAAGCAACAGGGCAAGTACAACAAAAACGAGAGCGGCATCAAATGGCAGGACGTCCAGGACTGCCTGGTACTGGTGACCAACTGCTTCTCCACCCAGACGTCCTACGAAAACCAGACCAAGAAGGCCATCAATAACCGCTTTATCCAGCAGGCCATGACTGCCTTCTTTAAGGAGCGCCTCTCGACCTACTTAATCGAGAACAAAGATGCCGCCAACAAGATCATGGAGCAGGTGCTCATCAACAAGCGCTCGCGCGAGAACGCAGAGAAAACGCGCCAGAGTATCAAAACCAACCTGCAGCAGAAGACCGACATGGCCAACCGCGTGCAGAAGTTCATCGACTGCCGCTCCAAGGACAAGAGCCGCCGCGAGATCTACATCGTAGAGGGCGACTCGGCAGCAGGCGCCATTCGCACCTCGCGCGATGCCGAGTTCCAAGGCGTTATGCCCGTCCGCGGCAAGATCCTCAACTGCCTAAAGGAGGACTATCCGCGCATCTTTAAGTCCGACATCATCATGGACCTTATGCGCGTGCTAGGCTGCGGCGTGGAGATCAAGGACAAGCGCATCAAGAACCTCGGCGCCTTTGACCTGGACAACCTCAACTGGAACAAGGTCATCATTTGTACGGACGCCGACGTCGACGGTTACCACATCCGCACGCTCGTACTCACCATGCTCTATCGACTGGTGCCCACACTTATCGACGAGGGCTACGTGTATATCGCCGAGTCGCCGCTCTACGAGATCAACTGCAAAGAAAAGACCTACTTTGCCTACACCGAGCTCGAGAAGAACGGCATCCTCAAAGAAATCGGCGACCAAAAGTGCTCCATCAACCGCTCCAAGGGTCTTGGTGAGAACGATCCGGATATGATGTGGCTCACCACCATGAACCCCGAGACGCGTCGCCTGATCAAGGTGGAGCCCGAGGACGTCACCAAGATGGAGACCATGTTCAACCTGTTGCTGGGCAACGACGAGGCGGGCCGCAAGCGCCATATCTCCGAGCACGGCAAGGAATACCTGGACCAGCTGGACCTGCAGTAGCAGCAAATCGATAACGACGGCCTATAAGAAGTTCAAGAGGATATCGTGGCAAAGAAGAAGACGAAGAACCAGCCAAAGAAAAAGCAGGTTAACGCCGAGAACGTCATCGGCCTGCACTCCGAGGTCACCGACCAGCCGATCACGCAGACGCTCGAGGTCAACTACATGCCCTACGCCATGAGCGTCAACGTCTCGCGTGCGTTCCCCGAGATCGACGGCTTTAAGCCCTCGCATCGCAAGCTGCTCTACACCATGTACAAGATGGGTCTGCTCAAGGGCGAGCGCCAGAAGAGCGCCAACATCGTGGGCCAGACCATGAAGCTCAACCCACACGGCGACGCCGCAATCTACGAGACGATGGTGCGCCTTGCGACGGGCAACGAGGCGCTTCTTGCCCCCTTCGTAGAGTCGAAGGGCAACTTTGGCAAGTACTATTCGGGCGACCTGAGCTACGCCGCTTCGCGTTATACCGAAGCCAAGCTCTCCCCCATCAGTGCCGAGATCTTCAAGGACATCGACAAGGACCCGGTCGACTTCGTCGACAGCTACGACGGTGCCATGAAGGAGCCGCGCCTGCTGCCCACCACGTTCCCCAACATCCTTGTCTCGGCCAACAAGGGCATCGGCGTCGCCATGGCTTCTGACATCTGCGGTTTCAACCTCAATGAGGCCTGCACTGCCACGATGCACTACCTCAAGGATCCCGACTGCGACCTGCTCGAGTACATGCCCATGCCCGACTTCTCGACCGGCGGCGAGATCATCTACCGCCGCGAGGAGATGGAGAAGATCGTCGAGACCGGCCTGGGCAGCTTCCAGATTCGCTCCCGCTGGCGCTGGATTCCCGAAGAGCGCATCATCGAGGTCTACGAGATCCCCTACACCACCAAGACCGATGTCATCATCGAGCGCATCGTCAAGCTCTCCAAGGAGGGCAAGGTCAAGGAAATCGCTGACATCCGCGATGAGACCGACCTCTCGGGCCTGCGCATCGCCATCGACCTTAAGCGCGGCGTCGACCCCGACAAGCTCATGGCCAAGCTCTATCGCTCGACCACGCTGCAGGATTCGTTCTCGTGCAACTTCAACGTGCTCGTCGACGGCTATCCCCGTGTTATGGGCGTGCGCCAGATTCTGCACGAGTGGGTCAAGTGGCGTATTGAGTCCACGCGTCGCCGCATTAACTTTGACCTGGGCAAAAAGTCCGAGCGCCTGCACCTGCTGCACGGCCTCGAGGCGATCTTGCTCGACATCGACAAGGCCATCGCCATCATCCGCGGCACCAAGCTCGAAGCCGAGGTCGTACCCAACCTTATGAAGGGTTTCGACATCGACGAGACCCAGGCCGAGTTTGTCGCCGAACTTAAGCTCCGTAACATTAACGAAGAGTACATCCTCAACCGCACCAAGGATATCACCAAGCTCGAGGGCGAGATCGCCGAGCTTGAGGAGATTCTTTCCAGCGAGGAGAACATCAAGAAGGTCATCAGCGACGAGCTGGCCGCGGTCAACAAGAAGTACGTGATGCCGCGCCGCACGGGCAGGATCGAGCCCCATGAGGTTATCGAGGTAAGCTTGGAGCCCGAGGTCGAGGAGTACCCGGTGACCATCATGCTCTCGCGCGATGGCTACCTTAAGAAGATGACGGACCGCGTGCTCAAGAAGGCGACCACGCTCAAGTACAAGGACGGCGACAAACCCTTTATCGAATTCCCGTCCTCCAACACCCACGAACTGCTGGTCTTTACCAACAAGAGTCAGGTGTACAAGTGCAAGGTTGCGGCGTTTGAGGACACCAAGTCGGCCCAGCTGGGCTCGTACCTGCCCACCGACCTCGAGATGGAACCCGACGAGAGTGTCATCTGGGTCATCGACCCCGAGGACTACAAGGCCGACGTGCTGTTCGTCTTTGAGAACGGCCGCGTGGTGCGCGTCGCGCTTTCTGGATACGTCACCAAGACCAACCGCAAACGCCTTAAGAACGCCATCTACGGTGGCAGCAAGCTGCTGTATGCCCAGGTGCTCAAGGAAGATCGCGACATCGCGCTGGTCTCGAGCGACTATCGTTTGATGAACTTCAACACGTCGCTGCTCAAGACCAAGACGACCACCAACACGCAGGGCGTCCAGGCCTTTACCGCTAAGAAGGGCCGCTCGGTCACCACCGTCGGCACAACCGAGGAGATCCTTGGCGCCGGCGTCTCCGCCGAGAAGTTCACCGCGCAGAGCCTCCCCTCAGCCGGTGCCCTCATGAAAGAAAACGACATGCCGAGTCTGTTTGACTAGGACGACGGCAGCCAAACCGTCATGGTTTTACAATGCAGCGGGGCCCGGAGCGCAGCAATATCGCGCCCCGGGCCCCGCTCGTTGCGGAGGTCATCCTCGGAAATGTCGACGATACGGGGGCTTCCCGCACCGTCCTAAGCCGTTAGCAAAACTCGCAAAAGTTAGCAAAAGTTGCAAAAATTAGCAAAACTTGCAAAGGAGCCACCATGGAGTACAGCAAATGGCTCCGCCATGCCAGGCATGCTCGAAGATATTATCGAGCGAACCAAAGAAGCGGCAGATAGCTACCTTTCACAGTCTCATGCGCGCATGAACGGCGTTCAAATTGGTCCAGTGGGCATCGATTGGACATATGTTCAAGAAGCCCAGGGCAACTGGCGCACGTGCATGAATGGCATCTTCAGGCAACTCGAGAAGCATGGCATCGGGCTTCTCTCGAAACGACCTATCGAGAGCTTTCCGATAAGGACATTGAGTTTTTGCTCGCGATGCTGCCCGATTCTGGCCCCAGCAGGGTCTCGGAGATAGCCAAGCGTATGGGCGTTGCCAGCAACTATGCAAGCCAATACAAACGCCGTCTCCTCGAGGACGGCGTCATCGGAGAGCGCGGGCGTGGTCTCGTTGGCTTTGACATCCCCGCATTCAGGGAGTTCCTGAGCGAGAAGGCCTCCTAGCACGCCAAGATTGTCCGCAAGGGCAACGGCGCATGGCAATCAGCATTCCTCTTGGTAAGAATAGCAAGCATTTTCCACCAACACCGATTGCCATGCGTTCTTCTTGTCCTTAGGCGAGCTTGCGAGCGAGCTCTCGCACCTCTTCCAACTTGGGCGACGATGCCATGCTGTCGCGCTCGGTCATGCCGCTAATGGTAACAATGCCCTGGTCCTCCCACTTGCAGTACGCGCAGGTTGACTTGTACATAGCGATCGCCGCATCATAGACGCCCTCGCTGTGGCTATCGAGCAAAAGGGCCGTCTTGGTGAACGGGAAGCCCGTGGCACCGAAGGCGTACAGGCGGTCAATAGCGGCTTTCTCCTGCGCGGTGATATCGAACCAGTAGATAGGCGAGGCGAAGACAACCATGTCGGCGTCTTTCAGTGACTCGATCACGTTGGCCATGTCATCCTTCTGCACACAGATGCCCTCATGGGTAAAGCAGTACTGGCATCCCAGACAACCAGCAATCTTCTTGCTGGCAACGCGGACGACCTCGACCGTATTGCCGCCCTCACGCGCGGTCTCGGCAAACGCCTCGACCATGGTGTCGGTATTGGCGCCCTTACGCGGGCTACCACTCAATACAACGATATTCATAGAAATCTCCCTCCTTCATGCCGCAGGCGCGCGGCATATTTTTTTGTTTTAACCAAAACGTATGGAGTTATTCAGTCGCCTCGTTTCAGCTACTCCCACTCTTTAGAAGAATCGTTGCTGGGGACTTGGCATTAAATCAAGACACGCCTTATTTCAGATATTCCTCAAAGAAAGCTTTCAGTTTTTCAAACG
>CALKBB010000147.1 GCA_937989795.1 uncultured Collinsella sp.
GGTGGTATGCGTGGCGGGCGCGGCGCTCATCGCCGAGGATCCCGAGCCCACCGAGGAGCAGATCAAGTACGCCATCCGCGGCAACGTCTGCCGCTGCACCGGCTACAAGAAGATCATCGAGGGCATTTCGCTGGCGGCCGCGGTGCTCCGCGGCGAAAAGCAGATCGACGAGGACCTGGAGCGCGGCGACGACTACGGCGTGGGCAAGCGCGCCTTCCGCATCGACGTGCGCAAGAAGGTGCTCGGCGAGGGCAAGTACCCCGACGACATCGACGAGCTCGATCAGCCGGGCCTGACCTATGCCAGCGCCGTTCGCTCCAAGTATCCGCGCGCCCGCGTGCTCTCCATCGACACCTCCAAGGCCGAGGCCCTGCCCGGTGTGGTGGGCATTCTGCGCGCCGAGGACGTGCCGGTCAACCAGGTCGGCCACCTTATCCAGGACTGGGACGTCATGATCGCCCAGGGCGATATCACCCGCTGCGTGGGTGACGCCATCGTGTTGGTGGTTGCCGAGGACGAGGCGACGCTCGAGAAGGCCAAGAAGCTCGTAAAGATCGATTACGAGCCGCTGGAGCCCGTGCGCAACATTGTCGAGGCCAGAGCTGCCGACGCCCCGCGCCTGCACGACAGCTTCTTTGCCTTTGGCAACACAGTGGAGCTCAAGGACAACGTGTGCCAGAGCCGCCACGTGACGCGCGGCGACGCCGCCAAGGCGCTGGCCGAAAGCGCGTTCACCGTGACGCAGCGCTTTACCACGCCCTTTACCGAGCATGCCTTCTTGGAGCCCGAGTGCGCCGTCGCCTTCCCGTACAAAAACGGCGTCAAGGTGCAGTCGACCGACCAGGGTGCCTACGACACGCGCAAAGAGTGCGCCCACATGTTTGGCTGGGATAACGAGCCCGAGCGTGTGGTCGTCGAGACCATGCTCGTGGGAGGTGGCTTTGGCGGCAAGGAGGACGTGTCCATCCAACACCTGGCCGCGCTCGCCGCATATAAGTTCCAGCGTCCCGTGAAGTGCAAGCTCACGCGCGCTGAGTCGCTTGCGTTCCATCCCAAGCGCCATGCCATGGACGGTACCTTTACGCTGGGTTGCGACGCCGAGGGCAACTTTACCGGTCTGGACTGCGAGATCAACTTTGATACCGGCGCCTACGCGTCGCTGTGCGGCCCGGTGCTCGAGCGCGCCTGCACGCATGCCGTCGGCCCCTACAAGTACCAGAACACCGACATTCGCGGCTTTGGCTACTACACCAACAATCCGCCCGCCGGTGCGTACCGTGGCTTTGGCGTCTGCCAGTCCGAGTTTGCACTCGAGAGTCTGATCGACCTGCTGGCAGAGAAGGTCGGCTTGGATCCGTGGGAGATCCGCTACCGCAACGCCATCGAGCCGGGCGAGGTTCTGCCCAACGGCCAGATTGCCGATTGCTCCACGGCGCTTAAGGAGACGCTGCTCGAGGTCAAGGATGCCTACTACGCGCATCCCGGACACGCCGGTATCGCCTGCGCCATGAAGAACGCCGGCGTGGGCGTGGGCCTGCCCGATGCCGGCCGCTGCAAGATTCGCGTCGAGAACGGCGTGGCCGTGGTCTATGCCGCCACGTCCGACATCGGCCAGGGCTGTAACACCGTCTTTTTGCAGGACGTTGCCGAGGCATGCGGCCTGTCGCTTCGCTGCATCGCCAACGGCGAGTGCTCCACCGAGAACGCTCCCGACTCCGGCACCACGTCTGGCTCGCGTCAGACGGTCGTGACCGGCGAGGCCGTGCGCGCCGCCGCCTTCCTGCTGCGCGATGCCATGCTTGACATCGAGGCCGGCAAGTCTGCGCCCGCCGCTCCCGTGAATGCGCATGGCGACGGCGTCAAGATCGAGTACGACGACGGTCGCGCCTATCAGCTGCGCACGCAGGAGCTCATCGCCGGCCAGGGTATGCATCCTCAGGATCCCGCGGCCGCCATCAAGGCGCTCGAGGGATGCGAGTTTGGCTACGTGTATCTGGAGCCGACCGACAAACTGGGCGCGGATGTTCCCAACCCCAAGAGCCACATCTGCTACGGCTTTGCCACGCATGTGGTCATTTTGGATGATGACGGCCGCGTGAGCGAGGTCTATGCCGCACACGATTCCGGCAAGGTGGTCAATCCCATCTCCATTCAGGGTCAGATTGAAGGCGGCGTGCTCATGGGTATGGGCTATGCGCTTACCGAGGATTGGCCGCTCAAGGACTGCGTGCCCCAGGCAAGGTACGGTACGCTCGGGCTGTTCCGTGCGCCCGAAATACCGGATATCCACGCCATCTACGTGGAGAAGGACGAGCTGCTGCCTGTGGCATACGGCGGCAAGGGCATCGGCGAGATCGCAACGATCCCCACGGCGCCCGCCGTGCAGAACGCCTATCGCGCGTTTGACGGCAAGCTGCGTCCAGATCTGCCCATGGTGGATACGCCCTACAGCCGCGTCCGCAACCGCGGGTAGGGTAGGGCGCGGACGGTCATTGCTGACGAGCTGTTCGCGCTCAACATCAACTGTATATGCTGCGCCTTTGGCCCCAGCTCCATCGCGAGCCGGGGCCTTTTGTTTGGAGCGCCTCCGCATGCGGAAGCTGCGTCCCGGAATCCAGCCTCGGAACGGGATTAACTTTCCCAACGGGGCCGCATGCGGAAACTGCGTCCCGGAATCGTGCCTCAGAATGGGATGTGTTTTCCGCTGGCCGGCCGTTTGGAAAGCGCATCCCAGTTTGAGTGTTTATTCCGGGATGCGGTTTCCGCTGAAGGACTCAACCGGAAAGCCTGTCCAGCTCTGAGACGGGATTCCGGGACACGCTTTCCGCCAGGCCCGCCATCCGGAAAGCGCATCCCGTTTTGAGTGTCCAGGCTGGGACGCGCTTTCCGTTGGCGTGGCCGTTGGGAAAACGCGGCCCAGATAGGGGGGATGCGATTCGGCGATGCGTGGCCTAGCAGCTCCTACAGGTCCACCTCGTTGAGCCATGTCGGCAGCGCGGTCTGCCGGATGCCTGCCGTCTGCAGCTTTTTGGCGAGCATTCCTGCCGAGCGGACCTCGTTCATGGTAAAGCGCAGCAGAGGGTGGCCGTAGAGCGATAGGTGCGCCTCGCGCTGTCGTTCGGCAACGAGCACCTCGGCGGTGGTGCGTCCGGCCAGCATGGTCTGGTCGGTATATTTGATGAGCCCGTCGAGCTCGCCCAGTGTGAGTTCCCGCGCCTGGCGCTCCCAGGCAAAGTCCGTTCGTATGGGCTTGGCCGAATCGAAGGGGTCCGTCAGCTCGTATTGAAGCCAGTCGGGCGCAAAGCCCGTCTCGATCATGACGGCTCGGGCGACCGATTCCCCGCCGCTCTCGGCGCGGACGTCGGCATATCGAAGCGTTGTGAGGGCGGTGCGAATCGCGCGACCATTGCGTGCAGTCGCTCGTTGCTCCACGGCCTCCATCAGCTGTTCCGGCGCAAGGCCGAGCTTTGAGATCGTCGAATCGGCAATGGGCATGCCGTCGGCAAAACCAGTTTGCAGCAGGCAATCTGTGGCCGTTTGGATGGGCGGCGTTACCGATATGCCGGCTCTGCGTATTGCTCCGGCCGGCTCAATCTGGTGTCGCTGAATATGTGCGCCCGGACGAGCCGACGGCTTTGTCGAGCTGCAAACATGCACGACGTTCAGGTGTCGCCACGAGACCTCGAGCCCCAGCAGGCAAGCTGCCGAAAACGAGCAGAACGTCCAATCGGGGTGGATGATCGCAAGGGCGCGGATAATCTCGCAATGGCGTTGCGCTCGGTTGAGTTCATCCCAGCGCGTTTTTCGCGCAAACAACCCCGGAATGGGCGAGACAACCGTGCCGCCGGTGCGCCGAAGGAGCGCTTTTCGGATCGCCGCGCTCGGGGGAATCAGACAGCGCCCCTCTTGCTCGGCTTGAGTGAGCAGTTGGTCGATGAGCTGGTCATTGCAATGGGTCATGAGCTACCGCCTCCTTTTGGGTAGCAAAAACGTATCAGCTGGAACTTGCCGCTCAGCTGACCAAAAGCTGACCAAAATCTAACCATGCAGGTAGATGACCTGCTTTTGGCGACATATTTCTTGTTTGAATCGGTGGGTGGTAATCGGCGACCGTGAACGGTAGCTAGATATGAAGTCTTGGTAAGTTTCGGGACGTGTACTTTTTGAAAAAGAGCATTCTATCTGCTGTTTTGTGTTTCTGGATCGCATATTTGAAGGCATGTGATAAGGGCGGCGGACTGTCGCCTTGTACCTGAGGAAACCGTGACCCGGAATTGCCGCTCGGAACGGGACAAGCTTTCCGGAACAGCCCTCAACCGGAAACTGCGTCCCGGATTCGACGCTCAGAATGGGATTCGCTTTCCGGTAGAAGTTTCAGCGGAAACCGCATCCCAGAATTCAGGCTCAGAACGGGACACGCTTTCCGGATGGCATGCTTGGCGGAAACTACGGCCCAGTTTTTGGCTCCAGAACGGGATACATTTTCCAGAACGGTCCACGTGCGGCGGTGTATCGCCCTTTTCGTGCGCCGCTTGTCGAATTACGTTATAGCTAGCTATATTATAGGAAGGTATAATATAGCTAGCTATAACGCAAAGGAAGGATGGCCCTATGTTTATCGGAAGAACGGCGGAAATGTCCGAGCTCAATCGACTGTATGGCACGGGCTCCTTTGAAATGCCTGTGATTTACGGCCGCCGTCGTGTGGGTAAAACGCGCCTTATCACAGAGTTCATCCAAGACAAGAAGGCTATTTACTTTCAAGCTCGTCGTACCAATGCAGTGGCAAACCTGCACGGCTTTAGCCAGGCGATACTTGCGGGTTCGGTTGGCGCTGCAGGTGTGTCGTTTCGTAGTTTTGACGAGGCGTTCGATGCATTGGCCACCATGGCTCGCACGGAACGTTTGATTGTCGTGATTGACGAGTATCCCTATCTCGCCCAATCGAATCCCGAGATCAGCTCGTTGCTGCAAGACAAGATCGATCACTTGTACAAAGAGACCAAGCTCATGCTTATCCTGTGCGGCTCGTCTCTTTCGTTTATGGAGGAACAGGTATTAGGCTACGAGAGTCCACTATACGGTAGGCGAACGGCCCAGTTTAAGATCATGCCGCTCGATTTTACGACGACCCTCGGCCTGTGGCAGAGCATGAGTCGCGAAGACGCTGCGGTTTGCTATGGCATGACGGGCGGCATTCCTGCATATATCGAGAAAGTCGATCCTGCTGCGCCGCTCAAGGACAACGTCAAACGTCTTTTTCTTACTCCTACGGGCTATCTCTTTGAGGAGCCGAGTAACCTGCTGTTGCAAGAGTGCCGCAATCCCGAGCAATATGATGCGATCGTGCAAGCAATTGCCCAGGGGCGCTCGAAGATCTCGGAGATTGCGAGCTCTACGGGGATCCCTGCGAGCAACGTAAAGAGCTATGTGGATAAGCTGGCGTCGCTTGGGATTGTCGAGCGCGAGCTGCCCCTAAACGAGACGAGCAATAAGCGAGCCGTGTATCTGCTGAGCGACCAGATGTTTAGGTTCTGGTACAAGTTTGTGCCGCAGAACATCGGGCTAATCCAAAACGACATGGCCGAGATGGCGTATAAGCGCATTGAGCCGCACGTATCGGATTACATGGGTACGGTCTTTGAGCTTATATGCAGGCAATACGTGTACGAACTTGCGCGGGCGGGCCAGCTCGATGTGGTTCCGGCGAGCGTCGGGCGCTGGTGGGGGACGGATAATCGCACGCATACGCAGGAAGAAATCGACTTGATTGTTGACGATGGCGAGGGCGCCGCGCTGTTTGCGGAGTGCAAATGGCGCAATGAACCGGCGGGCGAAGACGTGCTGCAAAAGCTCGTGCACCGAAGCGAGCTCTTTAGACGGCAGCATAAAAGCTACGTGATCTTCTCGAAGCGTTGCTTTACGCAAGGATGTCAGGAAGCTGCGGCGAACAGGGGAGATACCAAGCTGATCTCGTTTGCCGAGATGTGAGGGCGGAGATAACCAAGCGCTCTGATGCGATGCTCGGAATGGGTCGCGCTAAGGATGCCAAGCGTAAAACCTTCAATGAAAATGGCGTAAAAACTACATTGAGAACGGCGTAAAAACTACATTGAAAGTAGCGTAAAATCAGCATTGAGAATGGCGTAATTTCGCATATCGCGTGATAGAGAGGGACGGCCGTCTGTGGATGCACCAAAGAGATTGACCCAAAAGGGATATAGGCCCCGGCTCATAGAGGAGCGCCTCGACACCCTTATGCGGGCGTTTGGCTGTGTGGAGATCAACGGCCCCAAATGGTGCGGCAAGACCTGGACGGCGCTCTCTCGCTCGGCGAGCGTCTCCAGGCTCGATGAGCCTGCGCAGCGTGCGGCGGCAGAGGTCGACCCAAGCCTGGCGCTCATCGGCGATGCGCCACACCTGGTCGATGAATGGCAGGAGGTGCCCGAGGTTTGGGATGCCGCCCGGCGTTTCGTGGACGCGAGCGGCAACGAACAGGGGACACTTTTGCTCACGGGCTCGACCGCGCTCAAAAGCGAGGAGCGCAGCCATGTTCGTCATTCCGGCACGGGTAGGATCGCCCGTCTGTCAATGCGCCCCATGGCCCTGTGTGAGTCGGGCGACGGCGAGCCGCTCGTGTCACTGGCAAGCCTCTTTAAGGGCGAGGATTTTGCCCCTCAGCGTCGCGAGAGCACGGTGGATGACGTCGCCCGCTGGTGCTGCAGGGGCGGTTGGCCTGCAAATCTTGGGCTTTCGGAAGATCTTGCGCGAGAGACGGCAAGCCAGTACGTGCACTCGGTGCTCGACGTCAACGTGCTGGACGAGGGCATGTCGCCCGAGCTTGCACACGGCCTTTTGCGAGCTCTTGCCATGAACGAGAGCCAGGCTGTCACGTACAAGACGCTCGTAAAGGACGCCTCGTACGGTGAGGCGGGCCCCGACGAGAGGACCATCGCTGCGTACTTGGACCTCTTCAACAGGCTCAAGCTGACCGAGGACCTGTGCGGATGGGAGCCGCCCATGCGCTCGAAGGCCCGCGTTCGCGTGCGCCCCAAGCGCTACTTCTGTGACCCGTCACTTGCGGCGGCGTTGCTGGGGGCTACCCCTGAGCGGCTGCTTGGCGATATGCAAACGCTGGGGATGCTCTTTGAGAATCTCGTCCTGCGCGACATGCGCGTGTTCCTTTCCACCTACGGCGGTGTCGACAACAGTGTCCATTATTTCCGAGATGAGAAGGGCCTTGAGGTCGATCTGATCGTTGAGCACGACGGGCGCTGGGGAGCCATCGAGGTCAAGCTGAGTGATGCGAAAGCAGACGATGGAGCGAGAAATCTCAAGGCGCTGGAGAGGAAAGTGCTCTCCAATCCTGCCGCCCAGAATGCCGCGCCGGCGTTTTTGGCGGTCGTGGTTGGAAAGGGGAGCATTGCCTACACACGCGACGACGGCGTGGCGGTGATTCCCATGGCGGCACTTGGGGCGTAGTGGTTTTGCGGGCGTGCCGTGCTTCCTTTACCGAAAATCCATTTGGTAAACCAGATGCTCGCGGATAGAATAAAGTTGACGGCGGCCCAAGGGTGATAGCTGGGCAGCGCCGTTGCTTGGTCAAGAGGTCAGCGCCTTAATGGCAGCGACTTGTTATGCTTCGAATGCTGCTTGAGTGCCTCGGAAAGTTCGATAAGCGCCGTGAAGAGCGAGACCAAAGCAACCAAGAGCTCTACGAGCTCTGATGGGCCCGGGATGACCGCTGATTCAAGTCACCGGGCCTAAATTTTTTTCACACATTTGAATAGAGCGGGCGACTCTCTTGGGGCGGTCTGCATGGCGTGCGACCGGCGCATGGCGTTGCACCCCGCTTTTGTGTCCGCACGGGCGCCTATCCTTACGGCAATGTAGTCGCTTATGTAACAAGCGGCATTTGACGGAGAGAGGTCCTAACCGTGTCAGCTGAAAAGACGCCGTGTATCTCGGCTATCGATACGACGAACTTTGCGCGCCAGATCGTGCTGGACTTTGAGTTTGCGCCGGTGCCAAAGCAGCGCCAGCGCCGTGGGTTGCGCAATGAGATTATCGAGGTCGGCGCCGTCAAGCTCGATTACCACGGCAACGTTATGGGCGAGTTCTCGCAGTTTGTGCAGACGGAATTTACCGAAGGCGTTGCGTATCCCGTCCGCGAGCTTACGGGGATATCGGCTGTGGACACCGCGATGGCCGATCCGCTCTATGTGGTGATCAAAAGGCTCAGCGATTGGATCGGTCGCTACTCCGCCCAGGTGGTTTGCTGGAGCGGGGCGGATCGTCGACAGCTTTTGACCGAGTGCCAGGCAAAGCACATCGATCTTTCCGCAGTTCCTACGGACTGGGCCGACCTGCAGGCGTTTTACACCTCGATCATGGACGTGGGCAGCCATGGGCGCGTCTCGTTGGGCGACGCGGCAACGTGGTTTGGCATCGAGTTTGACGAGTCGACGGGCCACGCCCACAGCGCCCTGGCCGATGCGCGCGTGACCGCCAAGCTGCTCAAGCAGATGATGGACGGGAACTACCGCGTGAGCCCGCGCGCCCAGGAAGTCCGCCAGCGTTGGGGGATGGGCGAGCGAGCCCAGACGCGTCTCTCCAACAAGTGCCCCGAGCTGGGCGACCTTCTGCTGAAGCTGAAGGCGGAGGGGAGGTAGGAGGCAGACAGCCATCCGGAGGCGTCTGATCGGCGGCCCCTCGGGGCTTGCCCGTATCGTAGGCAATGCGCCGAATGCTCGCCATCGAAATTTATCGATGACCTATTGCAGACTGTAATGGGCCTGAGCCATCCCGGGGAAATTGCCGCGTGACCTATAATGTTTGGAACAGTTAAATGCGCTTTTTGCAATTGTGCGGATAGGTTTTGCTATGGTTTTCGATAAAGAGGCTTCGTTCGAAGAAGCGGTCATAACCGTGCTAAAGCAGCACGGCTGGGACGGCGCGGGAGGTGTGCTTCGCTATCCCACCGAGCAGGACCTCATCGACAACTGGGCGAAGATTCTGTTCCAGAACAACGCCGACATAGACCGCCTGAACGGCTGCCCGCTCACCCAGGGCGAGATGGCGCAGATCATCGAACAAATCGAAACGCTCAAGACACCGCTCGCGCTCAACGGGTTCATCAACGGAAAGACCGTCGCCGTCACGCGCGACAACCCCGACGACGCGCTTCACCTGGGCAAGGAGGTGAGCCTGAAGATTTATGATCGTCAGGAGATCGCAGCCGGCCAGAGCCGCTACCAGATAGCTCAGCAGCCGGTCTATCCTGCGAAGAACAAGATTCTGAACGACCGCCGTGGAGACCTGTGCCTGCTCATCAACGGCATGCCGGTCATCCATATCGAACTCAAGCGCAGCGGCATCCCCGTCAGCCAGGCTACTGGTCAGATCGAGAAGTATGCCCACGAGGGCGTGTTCACGGGGCTCTTCCGCCTGACGCAGATCTTCGTGGGGATGACCCCCGACGAGGCGCGCTATTTCGCCAACCCTGGCACGGGCGCATTCAACCCGAACTTCTTCTTCCACTGGGAAGACTTCAACAACGAGCCCGTCTGCGCGGGCGACAAACCCGGAACAGACGAATGGAAGCGCTTCACCTCCACGCTGCTCTCCATCCCTATGGCACACCAGCTCATCGGCTTCTATACCGTGGCTGACAGCTCAGACGGCTGT
>CALKBB010000148.1 GCA_937989795.1 uncultured Collinsella sp.
CAGGTCTGGGAGTTCTACCAGCTGGGCCTGGGCGATCCGTGGTCGGTCTCCTCGCTGCACGGCAACGGCACGGGCGACCTGCTCGACGCCGTGGTCGAGGACCTGAAGAAGGTCGAGACCGCCGACGACGAGGAGGAGGACGGCGGCATCAACATCGCCATCATCGGCCGCCCCAACGCCGGTAAGTCCTCGCTGTTCAACCGCATCCTGGGCGCCGACCGCTCCATCGTGTCCAACATTGCCGGAACCACGCGCGACGCCATCGACACGGTCGTCGAGCGCAACGGCAAGCACTACCGCATGGTCGATACCGCGGGCATCCGCAAGAAGAGCACCGTGTACGAGAACATCGAGTACTACTCGATGGTCCGCGGCCTGCGCGCCATCGACCGCGCCGACGTGGCGCTGCTCGTCGTTGACGCCTCCGTGGGCGTTACCGAGCAGGACCAGAAGGTCATGGGCCTTGCCATCGAGCGCGGTTGCGCCATCGTGGTGCTGCTCAACAAGTGGGACCTGCTCGACGACGACCGTAAGCGCGAGGCCTGCATGGAGACCATCGACCGCCGTCTGGGCGTCATGGCTCCCTGGGCCCAGTACCTGCGCATCTCTGCCCTCACTGGCCGCAGCGTCGAGAAGATCTGGGCGATGGTCGACGCGGCCGAAAAGACGCGTTCGCAAAAGATCACCACCTCGCGCCTCAACACGTTCCTCACCGACCTGCGCGAGTTTGGCCACACCGTGGTGGACGGCAAGCGCCGCCTGCGTATGCACTATGTGACCCAGACGGGCGTCAACCCGCCGACGTTTACGTTCTTCGTCAACCACAGCGACCTGGTCAACGACACCTACCAGCGCTACGTGGAGAACCGTATGCGCTCGACCTTCGATTTTTCCGGCACGCCCATTCGACTCTTCTTTAGGAAGAAGGAGCAAAAGGATGCATAATCCGACTCTGCTGACCGCCATCTGCGCCGTGGTCTCGTTCTTTATCGGAGCGATTCCGTTTGGCCTGATCCTGGGCCGTGTGTTCAACCACACGGACATTCGCAAGGCGGGTTCCGGCAACATCGGCACCACCAACGCGCTGCGCGTGGCCGGCCCCAAGGTTGCCGCGCTCACGCTGCTGCTCGACTGCCTTAAGGGCGCTATCTGCGTCCTTATCTCCCGTCCGCTTATCGCAGGCGTGGGCTATGGCTTCCCTGTGAGCATCTTGGCACCTGGAGCCCCCGGCGATTGGATGCTCGGCGTCATCTGCCTGGCAGCAGTGTGGGGCCACATCTTCTCGCCGTACCTCAACTTCCACGGCGGAAAGGGCATTGCCGTGGGCCTGGGCGTCATCCTCGCCTGGTACTGGCCCATCGGACTTTCGCTGCTGGGCATGTTTATCGTGGCCGTCGCCATCACCAAGTTTGTGTCGGTGGGCTCGCTTGCCGCGGCCATCGGTCTTCCCATCGCCGTCTGCGCGGTCTTTCCGTACGGTAGCCTGGGTCTCAAATTTTGCATGGCGCTGATCGGCATCACCGTGGTGTGGGCCCATCGTGCGAACATCAAAAAGCTCATGACGGGTAAGGAGTCCAAGCTCTCGTTTACCAAGCGCGTCACCGAGCCCGACGATAAGTAGGAGAGAGTCATGAATGTTGCGCTGATTGGCTCCGGCTCCTGGGGAACCGCCGTCGCCGGCCTTGCCGCCGCTCGAGCCGAGCGCGTGACCATGTGGGCCCATAGTGAGCAGACGGCCGCCGGCATTAACGGCGAGCACCGTAATCCCCGCTATCTGGTGGACTACGAGCTGCCCGGCAACGTTGTCGCCACCATGGACCTGTCGCAGGCACTCGACGGCACCGAGGCCATCATCTTTGCCGTGCCCTCCACGCACCTGCGCAGCGTATGTCATCAGGCAGCACCTTTCATCGCCGCCGACACCCCGGTGCTCTGCCTCACCAAGGGCATTGAGCCCGAGTCCGGCCTACTCATGAGCGAGGTCATCGCCAGCGAGATCGGCAGCGAGGCGCGCGTGGCGGCGCTCTCGGGCCCCAACCATGCCGAGGAGATCTGCCGCGGCGGGCTTTCTGCCGCCGTCATCGCCAGTAAAGACCAGCAGGTGGGGGAGACCTTTAAGGAGCTGCTGCTTTCCACGGCCTTCCGCATCTATCTGTCGCAGGACATGACGGGCGTCGAGGTCTGCGGCGCCATGAAAAACGTCATCGCTATCGTATGCGGCATCTCCGCCGGTACCGGCGCGGGCGACAACACGCTTGCCCTTATCATGACGCGCGGCCTGGCAGAGATCAGCCGCCTGGTGCACGCCCGCGGCGGTCAGGCCATGACTTGCATGGGACTTGCCGGCATGGGCGACCTTATCGCCACCTGCACCTCCGAGCATTCGCGCAACCGCACCTTTGGCTTCGAGTTTGCCCACGGCGTGTCGCTCGACGAGTACCAGGCCCGCACGCATATGGTGGTCGAGGGTGCCGTCGCGGCCCGCAGTGTCAGCGAACTCGCCCGTTCACTGGGCGTAGACATTCCGCTCACCTTTGCCGTGGAGCAAACGCTCTACAACGGTGTTACTTTGGATAGGGCGCTCGAGATTCTCACCGACCGCGTCCCCTCTCAAGAGTTCTACGGACTCGCCGACTAGCGCAGAAAGGCTACTACCATGGGTTCCATCAAAATCGCTCCGTCCATCCTTTCGGCCGATATGGCTAACCTCAAGGGCGACCTCGACAAGATCGCCGGTGCCGACTACGTGCACTTCGACGTCATGGACGGTCACTTTACCGGCAACCTGACCTTTGGCGTCGATATCCTCAAGGCCGTCAAGCGTTCCACCAACGTGCCGGTCGACGCGCACCTGATGGTGTCGAACCCCGACGAGACGGTCGATTGGTACGCCGACGCCGGCGCCGATATGATCACCGTGCACTACGAGGCTTCCACGCACCTGCACCGCACGCTCACGCATCTGCAGCAGCGCGGCGTCAAGGCCGGCGTGGTGCTCAACCCCGCCACCCCCGTGTGCGTACTCGAGAGCATCATCGACGTTGTCGATATGGTGCTGCTGATGAGCGTAAACCCCGGCTTTGGCGGCCAAAGCTTTATCCCCGGTACCATCGCCAAGCTGCACGAGCTCAAGGCCATGTGTGAGCGCCACGGCGTTTCGCCCCTCATCGAGGTCGATGGCGGAATCTCTTCCAAGAACATCGCCGAGGTCGTCAAGGCCGGCGCCAACGTGCTCGTAGCCGGCTCCGCCGTATTTAAGTCCGAAGATCCCGCCGCCGAGGTTGCGCTGCTGCAGAAGCTGGGCAACGAGGCCGCACAGGAGGCATAAACCCTTATGACCGCAGGTCAAAACCGCATACCCGTGAATCTTGATTATGCCGCCTCGACGCCCATGCGCGCCGAGGCGCTCCTTGCGCAGCGCGAGTACGACAACAGCGAGCTTGCCGGCGTCAACCCCAACTCGCTGCACTCGCTTGGCCGCAAGGCCGCCGCACGCCTGGAAGTCGCCCGTCGCGAGATCGCCCGTAGCTTTGGCGTACGCGTCCGCCCGTCCGAGATCGTCCTGACCAACGGCGGCACCGAGGCAAACCAGCTGGCGCTCCTCGGACTTGCCGAGGGCGCTCGTCAGCGCGATTGCAAGCGCGACCGCG
>CALKBB010000149.1 GCA_937989795.1 uncultured Collinsella sp.
GTCGAACTTTGCAGCCCATGGCCTGATAGATGCGCGTCAGGCGCAAATAGCCTGGGTCCTCAACGGCATACACCTTGTCCGCGCCAAGCAACTGAACCAACATGGTATCGAGCAGCTGGGCGCCCGCGCCGATAACAATGTTATTGGAATCGACATTCATGCCCCTCGTCCCACGCAGATGGTGAGCAATTGCGCATCGTAGCCGAGCGGTGCCCTGTGCCGGTGCGGTCGAAAAGATTTCGCGTTCGTCTTCGGATGTCAACGTCGCCCGCAGCGCGCTTTGCCAAAGCCGCGCCGCCTCCAAAGCGGAAGGAGAAAGCGTATCGAATCGCTCGACCTGTCCGCTGGCATCATGCACGCCGGAGTCCACAGAGACGGCATCCCGGTCGATGCCCTCCGCAGCCGAAGCCAAAACCGGTGCATCCGGAAGCTCGCAAGCGTAGTAGCCACGACGCGGCATTGAGCAAATATAGCCCTCAGCGAGTAACTGGCTATATGCATTCTCGATGGTAATGACACTGATTCCCAGATGACTGGCAAAGGCGCGCTTAGACGGAAGATGCTCCCCCGCCGCAATACGTCCAGCAACAATATCATCTCGAATTTGCTGGTAAACATACTCATAGAGCGATGCTTCGCCGCGTTTTTCCAAATTGTAGTCAAGCATGTGTTTGCCACCTGACCTTATCGCGCTGTTCAATCTGGTATTAGTCTGACCTTGTTATTATCTCGAAAACTGAGTATTTCGCCATACCCAGCTCCCCGATAGGATGTTCCGTCAAGCAATGCACATGCCAACCAAGGGAGCAACCATGGCAGAACAGACCAGCAAGGCCGATCGCGTCAAACTCAACCGCGAGCTCGCGCAGATGCTCAAGGGCGGCGTCATCATGGACGTCACCACGCCCGAGCAGGCACGCATCGCCGAGGAGGCAGGCGCCTGCGCCGTCATGGCTCTCGAGCGCATCCCGGCCGACATCCGCGCCGCCGGCGGCGTATCGCGCATGAGTGACCCCAAGATGATCAAGGGCATCCAGGAGGCCGTCTCCATCCCTGTTATGGCCAAGTGCCGCATCGGCCACATTGTCGAGGCGCAGGTCCTGCAGGCCATCGAGATCGACTACATCGATGAGTCCGAGGTTCTCTCCCCTGCCGATGACGTCTATCACATCGACAAGACCCAGTTTGACGTCCCGTTTGTCTGCGGTGCCCGCGATCTGGGCGAGGCGCTGCGCCGCGTTACCGAAGGCGCCACGATGATTCGCACCAAAGGCGAACCGGGCACGGGCGACGTCGTCCAGGCCGTGCGCCACATGCGCAAGATCCAAAAGCAGATCCGTGACGTTGTTGCCCTGCGCGATGATGAGCTCTTTGAGGCAGCCAAGCAACTGCAGGTTCCGGTCGAGCTGGTGCGCGAGGTCCATGCCACGGGCAAGCTTCCCGTTGTGAACTTTGCCGCCGGCGGCGTATCGACCCCTGCCGACGCCGCGCTGATGATGCAACTGGGCGCCGAGGGCGTCTTTGTCGGCTCGGGCATCTTTAAGAGCGGCGACCCCGCCAAGCGCGCCGCCGCCATCGTCAAGGCCGTGGCAAACTTCACCGATGCCAAGCTCATCGCCGAGCTTTCGGAGGACCTGGGCGAGGCCATGGTCGGCATCAACGCCGACGAAATCGAGATCATCATGGAGGAGCGCGGGCGCTAGTCCAGCAGAAAGGATCGCACATGAGCGATTATGCAGGCCAAACGGTCGCCGTGCTGGCGGTCCAAGGCGCTTTTGCCGAGCACGAGGCAAGGCTATCTGAGCTGGGCGCACGTTGTATTGAGCTGAGGCAGGCGGCTGATTTGAAGCAGGACTTTGACCGTCTGGTACTTCCCGGCGGCGAGTCTACCGTTCAAGGGAAGCTGCTTGATGAGTTGGGCATGCTCGAGGAACTTCGTGCCCGTATCGCTGAAGGCATGCCCGTCCTGGGCACTTGCGCCGGCCTGATTCTACTGGCTCACGACCTTGCCGCCCATGACGATAAGGGCACGCCGCGTTTGGCAACCATGGATGTACTTGTCGAGCGCAATGCCTACGGCAGGCAGCTCGGCAGCTTTCGAACCAAGGGGCAGGTAGCCGGCATCGACGATGAAGTGCCGCTGACGTTTATCCGCGCGCCCCGCATCGTCGAAGTGCACGGCGACACTGAGGCCCTAGCCAAAGTCGATGGCCGCATCGTCGCCGCCCGTCAAGACAATCAGCTCGGCGTCACCTTCCACCCCGAACTCGACGAAGACACCCGCCTCCACGAACTGTTCCTACAAATGTAGGCATCGAAATCAACAAACGAAATGAGAGTGGATAATCTCCCACTTTAAGCTTGGATGCAGGCTCAAACCGGGAGATTATCCACTCTCATGCTATGTAGTCGTTGGGGACGTTCTTAAACGACTAGTCAAATAAGAACGTCCCCAACGACTACCTTTTTGGCGGGTTTTGATCAAGGCAACGCCGAT